>CAIMMA010000341.1 GCA_903842475.1 uncultured bacterium | reverse complement strand
GCCTGCCGAAAGAGGGGATAAGCGGCTGCCTGGCGGCAACCGGTTGATCTACTCATAAATTGGCGCACATTATGACATGTTTCATTGTTTTTGCAAGGGATTCTATCGGATTTTACCTCGTTTGGCGAGCTGGCGTCCTCCCCTGAATACAAGCTTTTTCCGCTTGCGCTCGGGATAGATGGAAAAAAGAAAGTTTTTATTCATCGATGGAGTGATATCGTTCCTCTAATAAATTGGTAACCAATGCATGCAGGTTGCGGGCGAGTTCCTGCTTGTCGGCGGTTTTATAGTGCTCGGTAGGGATTGGTTGGCCGATGCGGATGGTTATGACGCCGCTTTTGGGCAGCAGTTTCCCTTTGGGCAGGATTTCAAAAGAGCCGTTGAATCCAAGGGGAACGATGGGAACTCCGGATTTGATGGCCAGGAGTACGGCTCCGGCTTTGAAATCCTGCACTCTGCCGTCGGGACTGCGGGTGCCTTCCGGAAAAATAAGCACAGAACTGCCGGCGGCGATTCGTTGAGCGGCCTCGTCGAGGCTTTTGAGCGCCTGGCGACCATGTGAACGGTCGATCGGAATATAGCCGATCTGTTCCATGGCCTGACCGAAGAGCGGGATTCTGAAAAGCTCTTTTTTGGCTATCCATCTGAAATCGTGATTGAAATACCCTTGAAAGGAGAGGATGTCATATTGACTGCAGTGATTGGCGGCAAAAATATAGGTCTGCTGTGGATCGATATTTTCCATGCCTTCCACCATAACCCGGACCCCGGCGAGTCGGCAGAGCGAACGACCCCAGTAGCGAGGGAAGGCTTGCGCTTTGCATTCCGATTTTCTGAACCATCGTAAATCGATTAGAGAGAGAGCTGAAGCCAAAAAGGTCAGGAAGGGTGCGAGCAGCAGGGTAAGAAGGCTTCGGAGGGTCTGGAGTGGCGACATGGGTGCAATCCTGGAAAAGAGAGTCTGTAACTGGTTGGACCGTAACTGTGGCCCGGTCTTACTCGCCGTCCTTCCTGCCGGGGGTCCGGTGGGGGGGCACGGAAGTGACGAGATGGTGCCAAAACTGCGCATTTCATAGCAGGGCAACCAAGGAAGCGCAAGAAATTCATGAAATGCGCGGGTATTGAGATCGCTGCGTCGACCTGGATACGGCAGGATTGACGGAAGGGTTGCAATCGAATATATTTCCCCCACCTTTTTGTGTATTTATCCTGTATGCTGATGACGCTGCAGCCGGATTACATGTATATGTCAGCTTCTTAAGGAGTCTATTTTGGCTGAAGATATTATTTCCATCAAAGCTGATGGCATGCTCATTGTGCCGGAAAACCCGGTAATTCCTTTTATAGAAGGCGACGGCATTGGCCCCGATATTTGGGCGGCGGCACGAATGGTGCTGGATGCCGCGGTGGCCCGCTGCTATGGCGGGGCGCGAAAAATTGAGTGGCTGGAAATCTTGGCCGGCGAGAAGGCCTTTGCGCAGACCGGCGAATGGCTGCCCCAGGAAACCATCGATGCCCTGAAAAAATATGTAGTCAGCATCAAGGGTCCTCTGTCGACCCCGGTCGGGGAGGGGATGCGCAGTCTTAACGTTACGCTGCGCCAGGTGCTGGATTTGTACGCCTGCGTTCGTCCGGTTCGTTATTATCAAGGGGTCGTCTCCCCGGTCAAGGAACCTGGGCAGGTTGATATGGTCATCTTTCGGGAAAACACCGAAGATGTTTATGCCGGCATCGAGTGGCAGGCCAGCACCGAAAAAGCCAACCGGGTGATTGAATTTCTCCGCAATGAAATGGGTGCCCATATCCGTGACAACTCGGGGATCGGCATTAAACCAATTTCTGAATTCGGGACCAAACGACTGGTGCGCAAGGCCATTCAGTACGCCCTTGATCAGGGGCGCGATTCCGTGACCCTGGTGCATAAAGGCAATATCATGAAATTCACCGAGGGCGCTTTTCGCAACTGGGGGTATGAACTGGCAGGGGAGGAGTTTGCCGATGCCACCATCACCGAGACCGCGCTGTGGGAACAATTTAATGGCAAGGTTCCTGAGGGTAAAATTGTGATCAAGGACCGGATTGCCGACGCCATGTTTCAGCAGATTTTACTGCGTCCCAAGGAATATTCAGTGCTGGCCATGCCTAATCTCAACGGCGATTACATGTCGGATGCTCTTGCGGCCCAGGTCGGTGGGCTGGGCATTGCGCCGGGTGCCAATATCGGCGACGGGGTCGCGTTGTTTGAGGCCACCCACGGCACGGCCCCCAAGTATGCGGGGTTGGACAAAGTTAATCCCGGCTCAATCCTGCTCTCCGGGGTTATGCTGCTGGAGTACATCGGCTGGCAGGAGGCCGCTGACCTGATTAAAACCGCTCTTGAAAGGACCATCTCCCGCAAAACGGTCACCTACGATCTGGCCCGTCTGATGGAGGGCGCCACTGAACTTTCCTGTTCCGCTTTTGGCCGCGCCATTATTACAAACATGTAGGAGGCGCAGCGTAGCGGGTGCCCTCTTATTTCGAGGCCTTTAAAGATCTGTTGTTTCCCCCGCGCTGTCTTGGTTGCGAGCTGCGGCTGGAATCTTCCCAGCTGCCGCTTTTCTGTCCCGACTGCCTGTCTCAACTGGTCTCTATCCAGTCTCCTTGCTGCCGGTGTTGCGGCCAGCCCTTTGCCGTTGGGGTCGATCATCTCTGCGGCGACTGCCTTGCAGGCCATTATGCCTTTGATTTGGCCCGGTCGCTATGGGCCTACCAGCCCCCTGTCTCCACACTGGTGCATGCCCTCAAGTTCCAGGGGCAGTTGACCGGTGTCGCCACCCTGGGATGGCTGGCGGCAGCCTCGGGCTGTGTCAGGGAACTCGGTGAACCGGACCTGGTCATCCCCGTCCCGCTGTATCCCGATCGTCTGCGAACCCGCGGTTTCAATCAGGCGCTGGTCATCGCCCGCAGTTGTTTCCCGCAGTGGAGCCACCGGATCGAGTCTGGGGTGCTGCGCCGCATCCGTGCCACCATGCCCCAGTCTTCCCTTTCCGGAAAGGAACGAAGGCGTAATCTTCATAAGGCTTTTGGTCTGGTCGATCCTGCGAAGGTCAAGGGGCAACGGATTCTTTTAGTCGATGATGTTTTCACCACCGGAAGCACATTGAACGAATGCTGTGCAATTTTGCGTTTGGCAGGGGCGGAACGAATCGAGAGCTTTACCTTGGCCAGGAGTCTGGTGCGTTGACCTGCCGACTCGGCAAGGCGGCGAGATGGATGCCTCCGGAATCGGATGCGGAGCCTGGTTGTCCGGCAGTTATCGGGGGTGATTTGATTGGCGCGCTCTCGAATCGTCTTGACGCCTGAAAACTCTGTTTGTACTTATGCGCCCATAAGCTGCTTCGCTCTTTTTCCCTTCCGGAGCGTGAAGAGATCGCGGCAGTTTTATTCCTTACTTGGAAACGCTACTTCCCATGATCGATCAGTCGCAGCATCTTTTTATTCGCCGTTGTGTCAGCGACATCCTCAATGGACTCATCGACGGGTTAACCCATTTTTCCGGGACAAGCAGGGCCGCCGTCATTTTTGCCTTGCAACCCGAAGGTCCGATGTTTCTCTGCGATCCGCAGAACTTGCTGAGTGGCCATGAACCCATATTCAAAACCCTGTACCTCGACAACCAGAAGTGGCGGGTAAACGAGAAGGTCTCCAGCGATTCAAAAAAGTTTGCCGATATCATACCTGTCAAGAATCTCGGTCTGGCCGGGCTCCTTTCCCACGGCGGGTATTCAGGCTCGGTATTTTTTCAGCAGTGGTTTACCGAGCATCATCCTGATCTCTGTGCCACCGGGCCAACCGAGTGCTGGCTTGAGCATGCGGTTTGGCGTTTTTCCCATGATCTCGCCAATGACCAAGAGCTCTATACCGGTATTTCCGGATATTTTTTAAAAGAATACGCCACCCATGCGGTCCGGGATTTTATCATTGATCAGATGAATCTAATGCTCGGCTGGGACACCCAGATTCGGGTCTACCCGGTACTCGATGCCATCCTGATCATTTCCGAAACCGTCGAGGAGGGGTCCTGGCCGGAAGGGCGATTGCTTTTTGTTGATCCCTGCATGATCAATCAAGTCAAGTTTTTGGTCAAATTCCAGGATGAGGTTCGGCCGCAGCTTGTTAATTACAAGCATGTACGCAAACTGCTGTTGACCGTCGAGCGCTCAGGGCGGTATCTGGTGAGTGACGGGCGATCCATTTTAGGGATTTGCGGAGATACCCTGCCGTCCTTTTCCCTGTGCGCCGATTTTCGCGGACGGCATGGATTTTTAAAGGTCAATCGCACCAAGGTGTGCAGCTTTGCCGATGGCCGGTTCAGTTCGACTACCTATCAGGCCAAATTGGTGCATTTGGAGGAGTTGCTGCTCGAGTCCGCCCTCGATCGGTCTGATAGCTATTTTATTTTTAAGATCGTTGTCAGTTTGGTTCATCACTCCCAGCGGCGTAAACACGGCTGTACCATTGTGATAGATCTTAATCCGAATCCGGTGGCTATTTCAGGGCAGACCTTGTTTCCGCCGCTGGATTTACGCAAACCGTACATGCTGAAAATGACCAAATCACTGGCCAAGGTAGACGGCGCTCTCCATATCGGTGCGGACCAGCACCTGCATGGCTTTGCCTGCCTTCTCGACGGTCGGTCTTTCCCGGGGGAGGACCTTGCCAGGGGGGCGAGGTACAACTCCGCGCTTCGTTTCACCGCCGAGCACGAGCATATTATCGTGGTGGTTGTTTCCTCGGACCGCCCGGTTTCGGTGATTCATCAGGGGGTTGATATTCATGGGGTCTGCGCGTGGGATCAGCGGGTTGGGTGTGTGTACGATTTAGATAGGCTCGATTACTGGGTCGGCCTGTAGGGGCGACATCTTCTTTTTCTGAGACTCTCATTGTAATTTTTCATGGGATTGCGTCGCGGACCCGCCCCGGCGCCAGCAGTGTCACCCACCGGAAAGGCCTTTTCCAGCGAAGATCTCTTTGCGTCTGCCCCGTTCTCTTCATGATTTCATACTTGTTAGGCGAAAAATTTGAGCGTCTGTAGTCGAATTTCCGCGCCTCGGGAAGATCGAAGCGTTTCCGGAGATGGTGGGCTCCACCCTTTGCTTGTTAAACAATATTGATTTGATACACATCCTATGGCTTTTATATCCACCCGTGAACAAGTGAAAAATATGGTCAAGGATGCCGCTGATATTGTTCAGGTGATCGGCGAGCATGTTGAACTTAAGCGTGCGGGGACCCGGTTTTCCGGACTGTGCCCCTTTCATAACGAGAAAACTCCATCGTTTTCTGTGAATCCCCAGGGGCAGTTTTTTCACTGTTTTGGCTGCGGCGAATCAGGAGATGTGTTGGCCTTTGTGATGAAGTATCACCATCTGGAATTTCCGGAGGCTTTGAAAATCCTCGCGCAAAAATTCAGCGTCGATCTGCCGGAGCGACAGTTGAGCGAAGCCGAGCAGGAACAGCTACGGCGGCGGGAGACCCTGTATGCGGCCAACGAGGCGGCGGTCGTGGTTTATCAGCGCTGCCTCCGCCATCCGCAATTAGGGCGGGCGGCCAGAGCGTACCTGGAACAGCGGGGCGTGCCCTCTGCAATTATCGACCAATACCGTTTAGGATATGCCCCCGATCCGGAAGCCTCGAGCTGGAGTTATCTCGCCGAACAACTGGTGGCCAAGGGCTTGTCCCCGGAAACCCTGGAAAGCGCCGGACTGGCCGTCAGGAAGGAACGGGGCGGCCAGTATGACCGGTTTCGTTCGCGGATCATGTTCCCGATAACCGATATGACCGGCCGGGTGGTGGCCTTCGGCGGACGAATACTGGGCGAGGGCAAGCCTAAGTACATGAACTCTCCGGAAAGCCCGATATTTAACAAGAGTCGTCTGCTCTTCGGTCTGCACCAGCATCGTGAAGCCATCCGCAGGCAGCGCCGCAGCCTGGTGGTCGAGGGCAATTTCGACCTGCTGCTGCTGGCGGTACATGGCGTCGACAACGTGGTGGCGCCGCTGGGCACGGCCTTGACCCGTGATCATATTCATTCGTTGCGAGGATATGGCGATGAAGTGGTGCTGCTGTTTGATGCCGATGCCGCCGGATTGAAGGCGGCTATGCGATCCATCCCATTTTTCTTGGCCGAGCAGGTCGACGGCCGAGTGGCCCTTCTGCCGCCAGGCCACGACCCGGACACCTACGTCCGCAGTGAAGGCCCGGCAGGGATCGCCTCTTTAGTCGAAAAGGCTCGTCCCTTGGCCGAATTTGCCTTTGACACCCTGGTCCGTGAGCACGGTTTGACCCTGGCTGGAAAAAACAAGATAATAGCCGAATTAAAACCCTTAATTGCGGAGGCGGCCGACCCGGCGCAGCAGGGTTTGATGGTTGCCCATTTCTGTGAAAAATTAGGGGTTTCCCCTGGATATTTCAAAACCGGCCAGGCTGTCTTAGGCAAAAAACAACCCCTGGTATCCTCCGGTGCTGCGCATCAAGGACTTGCCAGCCTGCCCAAGCAAATCAGGGATCTGGTGAATTTTCTCATCATGTTCCCTGAATTTTTGAGTGACTTAAAAGCCGCCGGTCTAGACGAGATTGTCCAGGAGCCGGCTGCGGTCCGGATTATCAGCCTTCTGGACCAGTTGCCCAAGGAGCAAGCCGGCCAGCCCGAGCGATTGCTCGCGGCGCCCCTGGATTTTGAGGAGCGGGCCTATGTGGTCAAGTTGCTTACTGATACGCCCCCTTTTGGGCATGACGAAAAAAATGATTATGCCCAGGGAATGTGCCATTCTCTTGTGGGCTGGATGCAATCGATCCGGCAGAAGCGCAACGGCGCCGATCTGCAGCTGCAGATACAAGAGGCCGAGCGTCTCGGTAATACCGGCTTGGTCATGGAATTGGTACGGCAAAAGCTGGAAGTCGGAAAAAAAAGGACGGGTTTGTAATATAACGTGTTGAAAAAAGATAAAAACATGATAAGTTCAAAAAATTGTATTTAAAGCCTGGGCCAAGGGAACTGTTGTGATATTGGCAAGTTGGACCTTGAATGCTCCCGTTTATTCCGTATCCATCTGATATCTAATATAATTTTCTTTTTTGTTACTGTCGGAGGGGTATGGGGATATCCAGGACCGCTTTTTCTTTTTCTTTGACGGCAGCTCTAAGGAGGGGTGATGGGCACAGATGATTTAGCCTATGACGATGATCTGGAACCAGAAGAGTTTGTTGAGATAGATCGACCAGACCAGCATTGTGACACGGAAGAGTCAGAGCAGGATTGGGCGCTGGCTAACGGTATCGATCGCCGTGCCCCCATGGATCGTCGTTTGGGAGATGACCGCCGGGGACTGGATCGTCGTGGGTTAGGGAGCAGCATTGATCCGATGAACATTTATCTTCGGGAGATGGGTGATCAGCGATTGCTCAGTCACCAGGAAGAAATGGAATTGGCTCGCATGATTGAGGAAGGGGAAACCTGCATTCAGCATGCCGTGCTGCGGCTCACTTTGGGTGTCACCGCCCTGAACGATCTCGCCGAAAACCTGCTACGGGGTAACCTGCGGATTAATTCCGTGGTCAGGGGGCTCTCCGAAAACGATGAGCAGGAGTTGGTCGCTGTCCGGGACGCTTTCCTGGATCAGGTGGAAAAAGCCAACGAACTGGACGGCAGGAGGCGTGAACTTTTTACCGAGTTGAAAAAAGTCGCAGGCGATTCCGTCAAGGAGGCAAAACTCGTCGAAGGTATACTCGCCTTGGGGGTTGCCATATCCAACCTCTTTCAGGAATATCGGCTCTGCTCCAAAGGCATTCTATCCGTGGCCGATGCCGTAAAGGAGTTGGGCTATAAATTCAACAAGGTGCGAGTGGTGGCCCGGCAGCAGGAATTGTTGCAGGCGGCCCGCAGAAATCATCCGGAGTCCAGCAAAAGCGATCTCAGACCAGCGGAAATTGAACAGCGGGTGACCCTTGAGCTGGCGGAAACCATCGGCATTTCCTGGCCGGCCTTCATCGAAACCCTGCAGGATATCGAAACCGGCCGGGAAACGGTTAAGCAGGCGAAAGAAACGCTGGTGCGGGCTAATCTTCGCCTGGTTATTTCGGTTTCGAAGAAATTTATGAATCGCGGCATGCAGCTTCCCGATCTTATCCAGGAGGGCAACATCGGGTTGATGAAAGCGGTGGAGAAGTATGACTACAAACGCGGATATAAATTTTCCACCTACGCCACCTGGTGGATTCGTCAGGCGGTGACCCGGGGCATTGCCGACCAGGGGCGAACCATCCGTTTGCCGGTGCATATGATCGAAACTATCAATCGTATGCTCCGATTTTCAAAGGATTTCCAGCGGATAGAAAGTCGCGAGCCCACTCCCGACGAGATGGCTTCGCAACTGGGAACCGAGGTTGAAAAGGTGCACGTGGCTTTGAAAACCGCCAAGGACGCCATTTCTCTGGATGCGCCGATTAACGATGAGGAAGACACCATGCTGAGTGATTTCATCGAAGATCATGCCCATCCCGATCCACAGGAAAACTCGATCACCGAAAGCCTGAAGCGCTGCCTGTGCAAGGTGATGGGCTCGCTGACGCCCCGGGAGGAAAAGGTGCTGCGCATGCGGTACGGCATCGAAATCGGCTGCGATCATACCCTGGAAGAGGTCGGGCAATGCTTTGCAGTCACCAGGGAGCGTATCCGGCAGATTGAGGCACAGGCCTTGAAAAAGCTTAGGCATCCGGCCAGAAGTCAGGAATTGCACTCCTTCATGACCGACTAGGGCTGCTTTGCCGATCTGTTCGGACGCCGCAGACTGGCTGACGCTTTCGTTTTTGCCCGGTTTGGGTTGTACTCTGATCAACCGGTTGGTGCAGGCGGCCGGAACCCCTGGAGCGGTACTGCGGCCAGGCGGTCTGCCTAAAAACCTTCCTGGATTCGGGCCTCGTCTTTTCGACCTGCTCGCCGACGGCAAGCAAGTGGCCGCGGCTCGCGACCGAGCCCGGCGAGAGCTTGACCAGTTGGTACGCCTTGATATTTCACTGCTCTCTCCTGAAAGTCATAACTATCCGGATGCGCTTCGTTTTATTCCGGATAGTCCTGTGCTCCTCTTTTGCCGAGGTCATCTGGAATGTCTCGATCTCCCTGCTGTGGCTATTATCGGAAGCCGGACCGCCACCGAATATGGCCGTCGGGTCAGCGCCCTGCTGGCTGCTGAACTCGCGGCACTGCAGATAACCATTGTTTCCGGCGCAGCCTACGGCATTGATGCCGCCGCCCATGGCGGTGCTCTCAAGGCCGGAGGCGGAACGGTCGCCGTGCTTGGCTGCGGCATCGATATTGCCTATCCCCGCTCCCATGCCGGGATGCTGCGAGAGATCGCCGAACACGGTCTGGTTATGACCGAGTATCCGGTTGGCACCCCGCCGGACGCGTTTCGATTCCCAGCGAGAAACCGAATCATCAGCGGTCTGGTCAAGGGGGTGATCGTGGTTGAGGCCACTTGCCAATCCGGATCGCTGATCACTGCTCGGTTGGCGTTGGATCAGGGGAAGGAGGTGTTCGCCGTGCCCGGGCGGATCGATTCGCCCCAAAGCGCCGGCACCCACCGGCTGATCCAGCAGGGCGCCCATCTCGTCCATGCGGCCGCCGATGTCCTGGAAGGGCTCGCCTGGGGGAACGATCACCGTTGTTCCGTGCTGCAGCCAGCGCAGCCAAAGAAAACCATAACGATTACCCCTCGGGAGCAACAGCTCCTTGATCAGCTTGAGGCCTATCCCCGCGATATCGACTCTATCGTTCGCACCACCGGTTTGGCCATGGCCGAACTTTCGACCTTGCTGCTTCAGCTTGAACTCAAGGGGCTGATCCGTCAATTGCCGGGACAGCAGTATGAACGATTGGCGTAGGCTGTTTTTTTCCTGGCCGGCTCGTTGTGAATAGTCTGCTTTTTTCAGGGTAATCTGCTATATTTGCCGGCAAATGACGGCGTGTTGCTCCTTTTTTCCGATTAATCCCCAAACCTGCCCTGGATACGACTATGAGATCCGTGATGATTGCGCCCTCCATTCTGTCCGCCGACTTTTCACGGCTCGGCGAAGAGATTCGGGCCGTTGAAGCTGCCGGTGCCGATGTTATCCATGTTGATGTCATGGATGGTCATTTTGTCCCGAACATTACGATCGGCCCTTTGATTGTCAAGGCGGTCCGGGCGGTCACCCGCCTGCCGGTCGACGTCCATCTGATGATCACCGACCCGGACCGCTACGTGAATGATTTTATCGATGCCGGCGCTGATTGGGTTACCGTCCATGTGGAGGCCTGCACGCATCTGCATCGCACTCTCGGGATGATCAGGGAACGGGGGAAAAAGGCGGGGGCGGTACTTAATCCGGCCACTTCGCTGACAACCCTCGAATATGTGTTGACCGATCTGGACCTGGTGATGTTGATGAGTGTCAATCCCGGTTTCGGCGGTCAATCGTTTATTGAATCGTCCCTTGAGAAAATCAGGCGGTTGCGGCAGATGCTCGATGCTGTTAACCCCGGGGCCGGAATCGAAGTAGATGGCGGTATTAGTCCGGCGACCATCAAACGAGTCGCGGCCGCCGGGGCTAATATCTTTGTCGCGGGTTCAGCAGTGTACGGACAGGATGACTACCAATCGGTTATCCGCGAAATGAAGGGCCTGGCGATGCGGTAATCAACGAGACAATGGAGGGGGTATGCAATTTCAAGATTTT
>CAIMMA010000340.1 GCA_903842475.1 uncultured bacterium | reverse complement strand
GGGGGGAAAGACCCCTTTGAAATCCTCATCCTCTACCTCGGTGTTGGAATGACCACGGAGTGGGTAACAGAGCGGGGTCATTATTCCAAGCTGATCAACATTCCTTGGATCCAATGACTAACGTCTGGATTAAATTGTATCATGCTGGATTTGGCATGATCGTTCGGCAGCGGCTCAGCTCATCTCAACGGAATGAGGCAACAAGCCGAGGGTGCCGCTGGCGGACTCCATGACCGCCTCCATGCCGATGGGCAAGGTCAGATTTTTATTCTGATGGCCCGAGGGGAAAGCGGCCCAGATCGGATACCCCGGTCCCGCCAGCTCCACAACCCTTGCCCAGACGGCTTCCTGAAGACGCAGGGCGGCCGCCTGGTCGTTGTTGCCCGCATCAAAGCTGCCGAGCAGCAACCCGGCCAATCGTTCCAGTCGCCCGGCCAGCGCCAGTTGGGTCAACATCCGGTCCAGACGGTACATGGGCTCATTGGTGTCTTCAAGCAAGAGGATGCAGCCATCCCAGTCCCGGTCCCAGGGAGTGGCCAGCAGATGCACCAACGAGGTCAGGTTGCCGCCGATCAGCCGCCCCTTGCCCGTGCCGGCGCGCAGAATTTCCAGTCCCTTGGGGCGGATGCGCTCGGGAAAGTCACCGGTAAGCAGGGTAAAAAGGGAGGCAACGCTCGCTTCGTCGCTCCGAGCCAACGAAGTCGCCACCGGCCCGTGGAGGGATACGAGTCCAGCCTGATGCAGCAGTCCGTTGAGTAGCACGGTGACATCACTGAAGCCGATGAGGAATTTGGGGTGATCCCGGAACAAATCCATATCCAAGAGAGGCATCAGCCGCAGACAGCCGTACCCGCCCCGGATGGCCAGCACCGCCCTGACCTCCTCGTCGGCCCAGAGCGCATGAAGGTTCCCCGCCCGCTGGGCATCACTGTCGGCAAGATAGCCCTGCCTGGGTTCGGCGATCCCCTGGACCTTGACCTTGAACCCCATGGCCTTGATCAAGCGGACGCCCGCATAGAGATGCTCCATCTCCCGCACCGGCCCGGCCGGGCAGAGCAGGCCGATGGTGTCGCCGCGCTGCAGTCGGGGTGGCAGGATCGGTCGTTTAGTCATGGGCTTTGCTGTTCATGCGGTAGATGATCTGCAGACCGGTGAGGGTCAACTCGGTATCGATCTCATCAATGGTCTGGCTGTAGGGTTTGATCAGTTCCGCCATGCCGCCGGTGGCAATAGTCCGGGCCCGTTCCTGATCCGGGGTCAGCTGCCGACTCAACACCTGCACCATCCGATCCACCAGGCCGCCAAAGCCGTACAGCATGCCGGAATGAATGGCCTTGACCGTGGTGGTGCCGATGGGATGGTCGGGGGTGACGTCGATATCAAGCCGCGGCAGCTTGGCGGTGCGGGTGGCCAGGGCATCGAGCGAGATGCCGATGCCAGGATGGATGGTGCCGCCGACATAGGCCGGCTCATTGTTGACGCAATCAAAAGTGATGGCGGTGCCGAAATCGATGACGATCAAGGGGCTGTGAAAACGCTCCCAGGCCGCCACCGCGTTGACGATGCGGTCGGCGCCGACCTCCGCCGGATTTTCGGTGGCAATGTTCATGCCGAATTTGAGGGTATGATTGACCGCCAACGGCGACTGTTTGAGTTTGGTCAGATAGCTACGGGCAAAATGAAGCCAGCTGGTCTCCAGGGTCGGCACCACCGAGGCGACAATAAAACCGGTAATCAGCTCGGGATTAATACCGACCATCTGGAACAAGCCGTGGTAGCGGATCGCCAGTTCGTCGGCGGTGCGGTCCTGACGGGACTGAAGCCGCCAGTTGCCCACCAGTTGGCCATCTTTATAAATACCGCTCACAGTATGGGAATTTCCGACATCAACGGCAAAAAGCATAGAATCACCTGGTTGAACAGTTAGAGAAGCAAGCAGAGGTTTGATTTTTTTTAAAGCGCTGGTAAGATATTCCAATTTGTAAAAATATTCCACCCCGAGCTGAGCCGTGCTGTGCTGCGGCCTTTTTTCACTGGAGCAACCAATGGCATCCTACATCCAGGTGGTCACCACCGTGGCCGACCGCACCACAGCGGAACAACTGGCAGCCAGCCTGCTGGAACAGCGGCTGGCGGCCTGCGTCCAGATCAGCCCCTGCAGTTCATGGTACCACTGGCAGGGCAAGATCGAACAGAGCGAAGAGATGGTCTGCACCATAAAAACCCGCCACGACCTTTTCCCAGAAGTTTGCCGGGCCATTCGGGCCAATCATCCCTACCAGATTCCGGAAATTCTTGCCATGCCGGTGATTGCCGGCGCAGAGAGCTATCTGGCCTGGATGGAACAGGAACTTACACCGCATGAGCACAACTGACCGATGACCGCCGACCCTGACAAACCGGGACGCAAGCGCCGGGCTAAAAAAGAATTCCGCTGCCACTGCTGCAAACAGGAAAAACCCTTCTGCTGGAACTGCGGTTGCGGTTTCCAGATCTGCCCCGACTGCTTCGAGGAGAACAAATGGGGGATCAGCAACGGACCGACCTGGATCTGTCCGGATTGTGAACGGGTTCACATGATGGAGTGAGCTCCCCCTGGTCGCCCTGGAACGGATCTGCGCTTATCCTTTGACTTGCCGGAGTCAGGCAAGTACAGTGCGCCCCGCCGATCCTTTTATCCCGAATAAACGCTCCCATCGCTCATTTAACTGCAACCGAAACCGTCCATGACAGCCCATCAGTACGACGAATCCAAGATAAAAACTTTAAGTTCGCTCGAGCATATCCGCAAACGGCCGGGCATGTATATCGGCCGCCTTGGCGATGGTTCGCATCCGGACGACGGCATCTATATCCTGCTCAAAGAGATCCTGGACAATGCGGTCGATGAATTCATCATGGGCTGCGGCAAGCGGATCGATATCGCCATTGACGAAAACGGCCTCTGCCGGGTCCGCGATTTCGGCCGCGGCATCCCGCTGGGCAAGGTGGTCGAATGCGTCTCGGTGATCAACACCGGCGCCAAATACAACACCGAAGTCTTCCAATTTTCCGTGGGCCTCAACGGGGTGGGCACCAAGGCGGTCAACGCCCTGTCCAGCAGTTTCACCGTTTTTGCCTTCCGCGACGGCTGCTATAAGAAAGCGGTATTCATCCGGGGGGTGCTGGAGCACGAGGAAGAAGGCGAGACCAAGGAAAAAAACGGTACTCTGGTGGAATTCCTCCCCGACGAGCACCTCTTCCCAGGCTATCGGTTCGATCCGCAATACGTGGACCAACGGCTCTGGCGCTATGCCTACCTCAATGCGGGCTTGTGCCTCTACCTCGACAACGACCTCTATTTCTCCAAAAACGGGCTGCTGGATCTGCTTGACCGCGAGGTCAGCAGCGAACGAATCTACCCGCCGGTCCATTTTGCCGACAAGGGACTCGAATTTGCCTTCACCCACACTGACGACTACGGAGAATCTTATTTCTCGTTTGTCAACGGCACCTATACCAGCGAGGGCGGCACCCATCTTTCCGCCTTCCGCGAGGGCATCCTCAAAGGCATCAACGAATTCACCGGCAAAAAATTCAACGGGCTCGATGTTCGCGACGGCATTGTCGGTATTCTGGCGGTCAAGGTCCAGGACCCGGTGTTCGAGTCGCAGACCAAAAACAAACTCGGCAACACCGATATCCGCGCCGGCATCGTCAATACCGTCAAGGATGCGGTGGCCACCCATCTCTATAAATTCCCCGAGACCGCCGAGGTCTTTGTCGACAAGGTCCAGCGCAACGAACGGATCCGCCGCGAACTGCAGTCGGTGCGCCGCGACGCCAAGGCCAAGGCTAAAAAGATCGCTTTCAAGATCCCCCAGCTCAAGGACTGCAAGCACCATCCCACCCGCGGCAACGCATCCAAAGAGGGTCGCGAGAACATGCTGTTCATCACCGAGGGCCAGTCCGCCGCCGGCTCGATCGTCAGCAGCCGCGACCCCATGACCCAGGCGGTCTTTTCCCTCAAGGGCAAGCCGATGAATGTCCTGGGCCAGCGACTCGACGTGCTCTACAAAAACGAGGAAATGTACTCGCTGATGCAGGCCCTCGACATTGAGGATTCAATCGCCAGCCTCCGCTTCGACAAGGTCATCCTCGCCACCGACGCCGACGTCGACGGTCTCCATATCCGCAACCTGCTGCTCACCTTCTTCCTCCACTACTTCGAGCCCCTGATCAAACATGAACGGGTCTACATCCTCGAAACCCCCATCTTCCGGGTGCGCAATAAAGAAAAAACCTTCTACTGCTATTCCGATCAGGACATGGAGGAGGCAATTGTCGCCCTCAAGGGCAAGAGCAAGGCCGACCGCAGTATTGAAATGACCCGCTTCAAGGGACTGGGCGAGATCTCGCCGCCCGAGTTCAAACAGTTCATCGGCGCCGACATGCGGCTCAAACAGGTACGGATCGACTCCTTAAGCGAGGTGAGCCGGGTGCTCAAATTCTACATGGGCAAGAACACCCCGGAACGCAAGCAGTACATCATGGAACATCTCATTTTGAGGCCGGCATGAGCGAGACTGGAGAGCGGCAGCGCGGTAAGCTGCATCAGCTGTTTGACACCAACTTCCTTGATTACACCTCGTATGTGATCCGCGAACGGGCCATCCCGGATGTCGACGACGGCCTCAAACCGGTGCAGCGGCGGTTCTTGCAGACCCTGCACAACATGGACGACGGCCGCTATCACAAGGTGGCCAACGTGGTCGGCGAGACCATGAAGCTCCACCCCCATGGCGACCAGTCGATCTTCGCCGCCCTGGTCAACCTGGCCAACAAGGGGCTGCTCATCGACCGCCAGGGCAACTTCGGCAACATCTTCACCGGCGACCAGGCCTCGGCGGCCCGCTATATCGAATGCCGGCTGTCGCCGCTCGCCCGCGAGGCCCTGTTCAACAAGGATCTGACCGAATTCGTAGACTCCTACGACGGCCGCATGCAGGAACCGGTCAGTTTGCCGGCCAAGATCCCCCTGCTCCTGCTGCTCGGCGCCGAAGGCATTGCCGTGGGCATGGCCACCAAAATCATGCCGCACAATTTTGGCGAACTGCTCCAGGCCCAGATCGATTACCTTCAGGGCAAGGAAATCACCCTCTATCCCGATTTCCCCAGGGGCGGGATCATCGATGCCGCCGACTACAATCACGGCAACGGCCGCCTCAATTGCCGGGTGAAGCTGGAGCAGCCGGACGCCAAAACCATTGTGATCACCGAACTGCCCTACAACATCACCACCCAGTCGCTGATCGAATCCATCGAAAAGGCGGCCAAGGCCGGCAAGCTCAAAATCGCCTCGATCAACGATTACACCGCCGAGAAGGTCGAAGTCGAGATCAAGCTGGCCCGCGGCGTGCTCGCCGAGGAGACCATCGACGCTCTTTATGCCTTCACCGATTGCGAGCTGAGCGTCTCGCCGAGCCTGGTGACCATTGTCGAGAATATGCCGCGGCAGATGGAGGTGGAGGAGGTTCTCAAACGCAATACCGACCGGCTGCTCAAAAACCTGGAACGCGAACTGACCATCGAATTGGGCCGGCTTGAAGAAAAATGGCATGCCCGCAAACTCGAGCAGATCTTCATCGAAGAGCGCTTGTACAAGGAGATCGAGGAAAAAATCAATTACAAGGCGGTGATCAGCACCATCCGCCTCGCGCTGGCCCCCTTTGCCGAGGAACTGCAACGCAAGCTCACCACCGAAGATATCGAGCGGCTGCTGGAGATCAAGATCCGCCGCATCACCCGTTTCGACATCAACCGCCAGGAAAAGGAACTGCGCGAGATTGAAAAAAGTATTGCCCAGATCAAGGCGCACCTCACCGACATGGTCAGGTTCACCATTGATTCGATCGCGGCTATGCTGGCCAAATACGGGCCGATGTTTCCCCGCCAGAGCGAGCTGCGCGCCTTTGACGAGATTGACGCCCGCTCGGCGGCGCTGGCCAATCTCCATGTGGCCTACCACCGGGAAAGCGGCTTCATCGGCCATCGGATCAAGACCGAGGAACAGACCCATGACCTGGAAGTCTGCTGCTCCGAATACGACCGCGTGCTGCTGATCTTCAAGGACGGGCTCTACAAGGTGGTGCCGGTGCCCGACAAGCTCTTTGTCGGCCCGGACCTCTATTGGATGGGGGTGGTACGGGGCGAGCAGGTATTCAATCTGATCTATCGCCACGGCCCGGAAAACCTGGCCTACGCCAAACGCTTCGCCACCCCTAAGTTCATCCTCAACCGGGAATACCGGTTGTTCGAAGCTGACAAGCGCTCCACCATCCTCCTGCTGCTCCTGGGCAAAGAAGGTTTACGGGTGCGGGCCAGCCTGGCGCCTTCGGCCCGGGCCAAGCACAACGCCGTGGAAATCGAGCTCGACGACTACCTGATCAAGGGAGCGAGCGCCAAGGGCAAACGGATCGCCAACCGCACGGTCCGCCGGGTCACCGACATCACCGGTACGCCCAAGAAACCGGTGATCATGCCGCCGGAGCTGCCGGGGTTCGGGGGCGGGGAAAAAGCGTAAACCCCTGGCTGCCACCCATCCCCCCTCGATTGGCGCTGTCAACACCCCCGGACCAACGCCCCCGGACCAACGCCCCCGGACACACCAACCGGGCCCGGCCCTTGCCCCAGCTTTTCCGCCATCGCCCCGGCCCCTGAAATCTTTTCTAATGACACCTCGCCGCCCACGGCTCCTCGCAAAGTCAATTCACTGATACCCCAATCATCCTGCCCCTGATTCGTGGTTTCGGCAGAGGAAATCGCTTTAGCATTTCCAAGAACTCTTCCAAATTGAGACTGCTCTTCTTCCCCCTACAGTTCCCACTGGAACTCCAGCTTCCTGTCGCTCCGAGGTAACTCCGGAACAACGGCCCCGGCATCCGGTTGAATGGGGGATCCCGGAGCTACGAGGATGGCGAAGACGGCGCCGTCATTGGCTGGGACATCTACGACAACGATCCGGCGGGGGCCACCATCGCCGATGTCGCTGACAGCGACCGGGGCAGCCGGGTGATCGAACTCGCCGGCAGCGCGGCCAACAACGGCTTCTGCCTCCGCAATCCGGACGGCAGTTATTGGAATGACGGCAACTTCAAGGTGATGGAATGGAGCATGAAGTACAAAGTACAGCGCAGCCTTCACCGTCTATATCGCAGTGCAGACCAAGAACGGCTTCCGCTACCTCTATTACACCCCGGTGGACGCCGACAATCTCGGCACCGAGACCTATGTCCATCACGGCCTGGGCAGCCATCTCAAAGACGGCCAATGGCGCACCCTGGTACGCGACCTGGCCCGCGACCTCAAGGAGGCCCAGCCGGACAACGAGCTCCAGGCGGTGCTTGGTTTCCTCATCCGCGGCAGCGGCCGGGTGGATGACATCAAGACCCGCAAGACGATCCCCGCCGACCAGGATTCCAATGGCGACGGGCTGGACGACAAAGCGTAGCACGATTATTGGGGCGCCAACTGGAACGCTGATCCGGACCACGACGGCCTGGTCAATCTACTCGATCCGGACGCGGCTGACCGTGCCTTTGCGTTTTCTGGAGGCTGCTGCCGGCGCGGGATTTATGACAACATGCCAACCGCGGTGGACCAGGTTTGGCCGGGCAAGGCACGGGTATTCGACCGTCGGTTTGTGCAGTTGTGCAGCCACTATTTGGTTGAGCCCGTGGCCTGCACGCCTGGTTCCGGCTGGGAAAAGGGGCAGGTTGAACGGCAGGTGAAGAGCATCCGGGAATGGCTGCATCCAATGCTATTCATCACGCAATGCTTCAGCCGGATCGAGACGCGTAGCCTGTAACGCTGCCAAAGCAGCGGATAAAATACTGAGAAGAAAAACCCCTGCAATCAGAAGCAAAAAATGACTTAACGACAACGTGCAAAGCGATTCAGTTGCCCGCATATGTGCACGAAACAAATAATCAATCAACCAAGCGACAATCATAAAAATCGATCCTGCAAGGATTAGGGCGCCCCCTGACAGGAAGAGGCCTTGAAAAACAGGAAAAAGAACAATCTCTCTCTTCAGCAACCCTAGAAGCCGCAGCACATTCAGTTCTTTCTTTTTCCTTTCCACTGAGGCATACAGGCTTGCTGTCAGGGCAGAGATCCCGCCAATGACTCCAACCGAAGCAATGAGCCAAAAAATCCGACCCATATATTGATCCAGCCTCCTGACCTCTTCAATCCTTTCCTGTTCCGTATGGATGGATATCCCTTCTCCCTCCAGTTTCTTTTGGAGGGGTGCAACATCATCAATTGTTGCTGCGTACAAGCGGAATCCAGCATATCCGCCGCGAGACAGCAGCAGGCTGCCTGTTTTCTCATCATACTTGACGCTCCGTTGCCGGAGCAGGTTGAGTTTGCCAGCCAAAGAGCTCTTCGTGTATGCCAAGCCAACGGTCTCTCCTCCTTTAATGAGGCTAACAGGCATTGAGACCTGCCGTTCTCCGACCCTTAGTGATAAGATTGCGCTCCCTTCGTGCAAAGGAGAGTCAAAAGGAATAAGGATATTATGGTGTTGATCATTCTTGGTCCCTAGTGTCGTCGTAGGATGCGACGAGATGACTTCATTGATTTCTTCACTTACAGTATGGAGCTTCAGAGTGACTGGCTCTGCATGAGAAGACGAGGTCAAGGAAATGGTGAGCGGTTCAATCCAGGGAATAACAACGGCCTCTTTCCCTCGCAGTTTATTTCTGACAGCCTTAATACTATCTTCAGTTATTGCCCGCTGTTTTACAGTAAGGTGGTACGCTGACCATTCCGGACGTGGCTCAAATCCGAGTATTTCACCAGCATTGTCAGCACTGAGCATCTTCACTTGCGTAAAACCGGTATTGTTGGTCAGCGCCACTTCCTCCACCTTGCTCAGTGGAGCGGGGATTAAGACTGCTGCTCCCTCGTAAACGGGATAAGCCGCTGGTAATTCCCCTTCCCATCCATAGGCGGGAACGGCTCTGCCATCTTTATAGTCCTCTACCGCTTCAACCACATCAAGGTGAACAAAAGCTGTTTTCAAGGTGCTAGCCCGTGCTTCAAGTACTCCCGAAACCTTTACTGTAAACTTACCGCTCTCGGATTGATTCCGGATGATTCTTCGTGCAGTGAACGTCAGCTCATCACCAACCGAAACTTGCAAAGACTGGGCTGCCGATGCAGTGAGCACACAGGAACCACGTTCAGGAATGGCCACTCCGTTTTCCAGAAGCAGCGGATCACCTGCGGACGAGGCCAGTAGGGACAACTCTTCCCTTACTTCTTTTTGCCCATTCAAGGCGGTGATCGAAGTTGATATCTGCCGCGTCATCGGCACAATAAAGGAAATCTCAGGATAAGATTCTCTCAGATGCTCAAACCACTCCTTGGTGTAAGACTTAGTCGTCATCGGTCGGATTTCCCGATTTTTGGGATCCTCGATCAAGCGACCGCGCATAGTCTGAATGGTGCCAAATTTGAGCCCAAAAAGAATGAGAAGAGGCGAGATGATGGAGGCAATGGCCAGAACCAGACAAGTGCTCAACAACCAGTCGTGCAGTATGTCTTTGAGAGCTAATCGTAGAATCACTTGGATATTCCCTGTTCGGGGGCGCCTTCATTGCTGGAACCCGGCGCGGTCTTGTTTATTACAAATGTTGTGGCCAGGGTGTCGTTGAGTGATTTCCTGACGACCTCAAATCGCACTTCTGAATCGGATATATCCTTAACCAGGCTCCGGTCGTGGGTCACCATGACTACGGCTGACCCCACTTCGTGAGCCAAAGTTTTCAGCTCATCGCGAATGTCCAAAGCCGTCGGATAATCCACAGCAGCTGTAGGCTCATCCGCCAGAATAATGGAAGGCTGATGAATCAGAGCCCTGGCAACGGCAACCCGCTGACGTTGACCTCCTGAGAGATATTGCGGTTTCTTGTTGAGCTGATCTCCAAGGCCCAACACGTCGACCAAATTGCCGAATGCCTGGCTGTCGATGCTTTTTCCACTGATTTCCGCCGTCAACATAATGTTTTCGCGGACGGTCAAAAAAGGGAACAAACCTCCGCTCTGGAGGACGTATCCGATATTCTTTCGCCTGATCCATGCAGCGTGATTTTCAGACAAACTCGGTATGTCGAACCGCTCACTGGTTATTTTATTCCTCGCGTCGATAGTGAAACAGGATGAATTGGTCGGGTTCAAGACCAGCGCAAGAAGATCTAACAAGGTCGATTTGCCGCACCCCGAAGGCCCGACGACAGAGAGGAATTCCCCTTTATGGATGAGCAACTCCGGAACCCGAAGGGTGAAGGACGCCCCTCCCTTGGTTCGGATCTTCTCCACCTCTCGGAGCCTGTAAACGGGTTCATTCATAAATGAAAGTTATGGCAGAAGTTCAAGAGATATAGGATAGACATACTCACTCGGATCATCACTCTTATTGAGTTGGACCCAACCTTCCGGGCCGTCGTGAATCGTCTCGTACGCCATTATCCGTGCTTCCAGATCCGCGAGAAACATCTCCTGCTCATCAACAGACCAACTGCTCCACAACTCATTACTCATATCCATGATCCGGCTCTTATAGGGAAGCCCAGCCAGAAATTCGGGAACCAGGCCACTTTGAGCCAAAGACTTCGCCTTTCTTATCATTTCCGGATCGCGTGCAGTTGTTGCTGCCGCCGCCTGTAGAGAGGAGAAAAAATCTTTGCCGCTGATCTGTCCTTTACGTCCAGCTGCAAGGATTGTTTTTAAAGTTTCGCGTAGGGAATCGAGCTGTTGTTTGTTGATGAGTAGTCGCACTTCAAGTGATTGAATGTCTGTTGACAGAAGATCCTTGTCAGTGACCCATGCCACCACGTCACGTGGGGCCTGGGTGCCGGCTTGGGAACCAATCCATTGGACGAAGGCAGCCTTCAAAGCCGCATTGGCAAGAGCATCGGCAGTAGGTTGTGCCTTTTTGTCAGCTGGAGCCGGCTTAGAGTCAAAAAGATCGAAATTAACAGCACTTTTTGATGCAGTTGCGTTACTGCCAGCATCGGTTGCTGGTATTGCGCCAGTGATTTCCTTTCCGCCAGGCATTGTTGATTTTGTTTCGTTGAAGTCAGAGGCTGTCGCTTTTGGAACATCACTTTGGGGCGTTACTGCTTTTTCAGCCGACCCTTTTGATGCGATCTGGAGTGCTTTTTTCTTTTCCTTCCCAACTTTTTCAAGAAATGCGATAACCGAATCTGTCACACTTTTTGTTACATGCTCGAAACCTGCCAGGTCGGCAGAGGCGGTACTATAATAGGCAGCCCCCCCTTCTTGCCCTTTGTTGGCACTAAGTACCTGGAGTTGTTCAATAGCTGTGGCATGATATTTTTCGGCTTGTGGATCCTTAATATGAATTGCGAAAATGGTAATGTTCCTGTCATTTGCAATGGTGCGCAAGGTGTCCTGACTTTGACCGGAAGCGTTCCATTGGTGACCAACCTCGTGGGACGGCGCGTCGCCAACCAGGACGATAAATCTTATAGCATTAGATGTCCAAGAAGTTTCATCAACCGCCCCCTTGACTCCGGAAAACATATCTTCGGCATATCCTTCCGAACCAGAGGTCGTCACATCAACAGTTTTTAAAGTTGGAATGAATTGATCAATCCCTTGAAGTTTAGGAGTATAGTTTTTGACATTATATCCAATGCCAGGGATGGTCATTGAGTCGCGGTAACCCCAGACGCCAAACTTGACAGATTGCGCTAAATCAGAATTTTGGGAAATACGTTTTGATGCGTCTTCAACAACTTTCAGGGTCTGGGTAATATAGGGCATCATTGAATTGGTCGTGTCCATAACCCAAACAATGTCCACTCCTAATTTCTCAAGGGCTGCAGCATTAATTTCGGTGCTGTCTTTCACGGCGTCTTGCAAATATTCTTTATTCGTTCTGATATCGGAACTTTCCCTGGCATCGGCACCTTCCTTGGTGACCGCAGCAAGTTTCAAGATCCTGGCTTCACGATTATTAAATTCTATTTCACTGAATTCAAGAATCGGCAGTAGATAGAATTGCCTGGTAATGTCGATGGCTTTTTTCGGCTCTATGGTTACTATGGGAAAATCAGAAGGCAATTTGCCCGTGGCAATATCGCTATAATATTTCTCCACACTCTCCTTGCGTTTTGCTTCCGGCATTTTTGTCAATTTTTCCAATCCCTCTTTCTTGTCAAACATCAGCACCGGATATCGACCTTCTGGATGGGTATAAGACAGGCACATGGTCTGTTTCCATTCAAAAACGTCATCAGACGACATCCAGCCAACAATCGTTCCCTTATTATCTGAGCCAACTTCATACCAAAGGGTAGGATCCCGATCATTACCAGAGTCTTTTTTGGAATAAACGTAGTAATTTTCAAATGCAGGGACGTTTTCCTGTACAGTTCCACTTTTGCTATCCGGCCCCTTATACATGTTGGAAAAAGCCCGCGACAGAACACGAAGAGGGAGGGATTCTTTCCCTTCAATTTTTAAAGGTACTTTTTTTGGTTCTGTTTGCGCCTGGAGGGTATATGGAATGGAAAGCATGGCCATTACCGTTATGCCCAGTGTTATAATTATTATTTTGTTCCTCATGAACAGTTCTCCATTTTCATTTATGCTTCAAGTTTACAAAATCGAAAAGTTTCGATAGAGCTGCATCTTGGTTGAAATCCATGGTGGCGAGATCCTCCGGTAATGTAATATCCGGCTCAATCCCAATCCCATGATAGGAAAAATTGTCTGGAGTAATAATTTCAGCATAAGTGAGGAGAAGCGCTGAGCCGTTTGATAAAGAAAAAAACCGCTGCGCCATCCCCTTGCCGTAGGTTTTATGTCCGGCCGACCGTGCTCTGCCATTGCGTGTCAGAGCGGCAATAAAGACCTCAGCCGCACTGGCAGTATTTTCATCCTGGATGAGCAGAATGCTAGCGCCAGTCGCTTGCGGTTGTTCGGCATACACCTGCTCAACCCTATCTCTGTAGCGCAACGTATAGAGCAAGACACCTTTTTCCAGAAAAAGATCAGCGCATTGCCGGGCGGCGTATAAACTCCCCCCTTGGTTCCCTCGCAAATCGATCACTATTGTTTTCGAAGCATCTCTCATTTCAGTGACAAAGCCGGATAACAGATTGTCGGTGCCTTCAATGAACCTTGTTATTTGAATGTAATATGCGCTCGTGGCGATACGCAGGCTTACCGATTCATAGTGTGCCCGTTGCCTGCGAAGAGTCAACGTCCGCGGTATTCGCCCTCCGGATCGAATGGTCAGTTGGACTGCACCTCCCTCTGCGCCCCTTATCTGGGAGCCGACAACAAACACCGACTTGCCGTACACCGGCGAACCATCGACTGCCATGAGTTCATCACCTGGTCGAATGCCTGATTTTTCGGCAGCCCCCCCCCTGAAAGGGAAAAGGGTGATAACCCCTTTCTTTTTTTGGATATCCATCTGAACGCCAAAATAATCTGAAATATTTGACTCGAGAAAGGCAGCGTATTCCCGGGCTGACAGATAATCGGAATAGTCGTCAAGGCTATGAACATAAGTACGCAGGTCTTCCGTGGTTACCCCTTGCATTGATCCAGGCAACAGCAGGGCATGGGTTCGAATCAGCTCCATCGCTTCGTGCATGATTCGCCCTTTGTCGTCCATCCGCTCGTTGGTGCCATGCGCTTGTTGCGCGATGGCAACCAAGGCGAGGCCCGTCAAAACTTGTATAACGGGAAAAAACAATAGGTATCGGCAAGCGAAGAGTATTTTCAAAACGTTCATGAAGGGATAATGCCAATGTTTTTTGGGGCAGCTAAACCGTGGAAGGATAAGACCTTCTCACTTACAGTTTCATGAGATTTGCCGCTTCCTTCTCCAAGTCGTCACGCCGTTTTTTCAGTCGCTCTATTTCAAGTCTTTTCTCTTCCGGATCATCAATATTATCAGTCCGCTTGGTTGCGGACTTTATCGTATTGAGTTCCGCAAGGATGCGTTGTTGCTCGTTTTTCTGGGCGGCTGTTTTGGCCTGTACAGATCTGATATTTTTGTCCATTGAGGAAACAGAGGCCGAAATGGCTTGCAACTCTCTCCCCGCAGACTCCTTATTCTTTAGACTGGTGGTTTTCTCCGTTTCAAGCTTGGAAGATTCGGATCGAAGAGACTGATTGCCCTGTTCAATAGCGGCAAGGCGCTCTTTTCTTTCTTGTGCCCGCTGTTCATAGGCCTCGGGATTGTAGCTAAATAATCCACCCTGCCGCGGGTCTGAAGTTTGCCCAGCACAGCCGAATTGCAAGACAGCTACGCAAAACAGTAACAAAGCCTTTTGTACCCATTTCATCTTCTTTTCTCCTCTTATCTACACAGACATGCTTGCAGACAGAGAAGCCAAGTCTTTTGTCCGTTTTTCTAGTTCAGTGATATTCGCTTTCAGCCCCTCCACTTCACTATCCAAAGTGACGGCATAAGCATTTTTATTTTCCTTTTTTGCTTCACCTGCCACAAACTGCTGCGCTTCAAGCTCTTTTTTAGCCGAATCAAGTTGAGTGTTTGCTTTAGCCAGCAATTGATCCACTTCACTTTGTTTCTCTTTCAGCTTGTCTTGCCTGGTTTTTGCCGTCTTATACTTTTCCTTGAGCGTGGCTGTGTCATTTTGAAGAGTCACTATCTGCGAGTTTAACTCTTGGTTATACGCGGTCATTGCTTGATTCGCTTTTTGGGCATCAGCCACACAAGCATCAAGCCAATCCTCTGTACTGGCGTAGTTCTTTTTTTGGCCAGCGACATGGTCGCCATAGGCATACCCACCGGCTGCACCTAGAGCTGCTCCTATTCCAGCTCCTACCAGTGCCCCTTTATCTCCACCGAGTATTGCCCCGAGTCCAGCACCAACAGCAGCACCAATTCCTGTGCCAAGCAGAGTACTTTCCGTTTTAGTTCGAGTGCTATCGTCTTTAATATTGGTACACCCACTGATAATGGAAAGCGTAAAAATCAAAGTTACAGCTAGAGCGCACTTCTTCATCATGATGGTTTCCTCCATTAAAATATTCGGTGATTGTCATTGCAATGTTTCGCGTTCCTGTAATGCGTACTGTTGCTGATCAATTCTTAACGGTCCCCGCTGTCAACAGTTCCTTTTTCCAATTTTCGTCATCGGTGCGCTTGACCTTGATGTACTCACCAGCATGCCGCCGGACCACCTCAAGCACCTTGATCTGAAAGTCGGCATTACGCGTTTTCAGAAACTGCGCGTACCGCTCAAAACCATCGGCTACCGCCAGGCAAGCCGTTGCGCCCAACTGCCGTATCGATTCCGTATAGGAAGAAATAGCCTGGTCGATATTGAGTTTAATCTCGGTTTCACGCTCCTTGTATTTCTCCACCACTTCGACACGTTGAGCACCTTGAGCCGACCGAATCAGTTCTTCCAGAATCGGCAGCTTTTTTGCCTCCTTATGGATGAAATAGGCCTGCTCGCCACCAATTTTGACCCAAGCGTAGGCTGAATCATTCTCGGCTTGTTTTATGGTGAATTGGATATCATCAAGCGATGCGGTCAAGAGGTCCAGTTCCTGCTGAACGTTACCCGGAAGTGAACCGGTTTTGGCAAGTTCGTCCCGTAACCGTTTTAGGTGTGTGGTCGCATCGGTACCTGATACCTGGGTCTTGGCACTGGTCGGACTGGTCGAGACAGCGGCAGGTAGTGTTTGCGCAAGCCCCTGGCGGTATGCTTCCCAATCATCGCTCATCTGGGAGCTCACCTGACGATTAGGGAAAACGAGTGATGAGATTACGATGCGAAAGCCAAGGGTTTCTTTTCTTCCCGGCACCATCTTGCTGGTCTTGGAATCAAGAGCATATAATTCCTGTTCAGTTCGGAGCGATGAGCGTAGTTGCTTGGCATCAGAGAGAAAATGCCCACCTTTGGCAACAAAACCACCACTGCGCCCCTGGTAATACTCAACTTGATAGAGCGTTCCGGTCATTTCCGCGACATTGCCGAGCATGTCATGGATCCCCAAAACATTCGGCTTAAGAATGCCAACTTTTTTAACCTTGTTGTGGGAAGACTTCGGCCCTGCGTACCATTCGAATTCAGTTAGATTGTCTTCGGGATAAGAAGTTTTCCTGTCAAATTGGGCGCTATCCACCTTGCTTCCGCCACGGGCGGCAAATTCCCATTCCAATTCTGTAGGGAGGCGTAAATAACCAGGAACCCCGCCATACTCAGGAATATTTTTCGGAGCGTTTTCATACAGCCATTCGTTATATTTCCTGATGAAGTCCTCAGCTTCAAACCAGGAAATATTCCGGGCTGGAAGTTGGCTGTTCTCAAATTCTTTTGACGACTGAGCGATGGCAAACAATTGATCTTCGGAAACTTCATTTTTGCCGATATAGTAACACCACTCTTCCCCTGCACCTTGTTGCACCTTGAAAGCACCACCTAATGCGACTCCGGTAGGGGTTTCCTTGTACCCGCCGGCAGGATCTCCCACTCGGAATCTCTTCCAGGCATACGACCCTTTTCCCTCGCCAATGCAGACCGGCCTGAAGGCCATGGTTCTGCCCTTTGGCATGGGCAAGATGACGTCATCCGGGAGTGATGGTTGTTTTCCCTCCTGCTCACCGGCAAAAATTGGCCCGCAAAAATTCACTATCAAAATAAATACATAAAATGTTCGAGCAAGTACTTTGAATTTCATTATTTCAATCTAGGGTTGAAGGGAAGATCGGCAAATCCCATGAAGACATATTCCAGCGACGAATTCGATCTCAACTTTCATGGTTGTTAGTGTCATCAATCGGTCAACAGCAATTTACTTCAACAGTCGGGAAGGATGAAGATCGGTATGAATAAATAACCCAATCCCGCCAGTCAGGTCAGCCTGGAAATGTAAATTTCAACTTATTTGGCCTGCACCGACCAGGTGCCCTCGCCCTTCTCCTTACCATCTGCTGCCCGCCACTTACCTTGACCGGTGGTGGCATCGAGTTTTCCGATGAAGGTGCCGGTGACCTCGGCGTAATCCTTGCCGCCCCGCACGGTGAGGTTGACACGGCCTTGGGTGTCGACAGTGCCTTCCAATCGGCCGACCTCGAGCTTTTCACAGATAACCCGGCCGGTTACCTGGCCGCCACCTGCCGCCGAGGGAGTAACAGTGAGGCTGACCTCGGCAAAGGTGGTTAACTGCGGTGCCGACAGCGAACCGCTGTATTTCCCGGCCAGTGTCACACCCTTGGCAGGTGGTTGTGGCGCTGTTGTCGGTGCGGTTGGGGTGGCCGGTACGGTTTGCGCCACCGGTTTTGATATGGTCTGCCCGGTTGGAGGCGTTGCGGCCGTGGCTATCGGCTGATTCGTCGGGGCGCCAAGGGATTGCGGCCCCGGCGCGGTGGTCGGTTTGCCCTGGATGACCTGCTGCTGGGGTTGCGGCATGGTTTGCGCTACCGGTTGCGCCACCTGGCCTTTTTGCCCCGATTGCGGCGTTGTCGATGGCAATGTCTGCGGTAATGGCGATGTTGCTGCCGGTGTTGTCGGCGGCGCCACCGGCTGGGTTGGACTGGCTTGCGGAGGCTGAGCCGCCTCCTGCTTGGCCCGTTTGGCTGCCTCGGCATACTCCTTGCTGTTCGGCTCGCAGGCCGCTGCCTTGGCATAAGCCTCGGCCGCGCCCTTGAGATCCTTTTCCTCCTTGCGGATCTGGCCGATCTGGAACAGGGCCTTGCAACCGCTGGTGCAGCCCTGGTTGGCCACCGATTCAAAGAGCAGCTTGGCTCGTTTTTTGTCGCCCTGGTTGAAGGAGAGGGTTGCCTCGTCCATGGTCATGGTGCAGGCGGCCTCCTGTTTGGCACGTTTGTCGGAGCTGGAGATCAACTCCTTTTCCGTTTCCACCAGCGGCGGATACTTGGCATTGATGGTTTTAGCCTCGGTGAGGATGGCCTTGGCCTTGTCTTGGGCCGCTTTTCCAGCCGGGGTGTGCTCTTTGCCGATGGCCGTCGCCATCTGCGCCTTGGCCTGTTGGGTAAGCTTGACCAGTTTCTCGCGCTGCGTACAGTAGAGGGCCAGATCGCTGCGTTTGGGATCAGCCGCGAGCACTGCCTTGGCCTTGGTGCAGGCGGTGTCCACATCGCCGCTGCTCCAGGCCGCCTTGGCCTCGGCGGCCAGCTTCTCGGTCTCGCCGCCTTTCTGCGCCCCCTGTTTGATCGCCTCCTGGGAGACTGTTACTTGGACGCTGGTGGCGTCTTTTCCCAGCAGGACATTGTTCTGATCGCGCACCTCAACCCGGATTTCCAGACTGCCCGGTGTGGAGCGCTGGGCACGCGTCTCGCGGCTGGCTGATCCGCCGCTCAGACTGCTCCCCTCGCCGACACTCCAGGCGTAGCGCAGGTTGCGGCCTTCGGGCAGCGGCATGACATCGGCGCGGAAGCCCACATCCATGCCGGCGACGATCTCCTTATCCAGCTTGACCGTACCAACGCCGGGTTTCCAGATGCTTGGTTTGGTGGTCTCGCCGCCCCAGGCATGGCCGAGATTGGCAATCTTGACCTGCACCTTCTTGGGCGTCAGGGTCAGGGTTTGCGCGGCCAGTTCCTCGCCACCGGCCTTGCCCTTGAGCCGGGCGGTGACGCGTATCGGCTGATCGCCCTTCAGCGTCAGGCTGTAGCTGCGGGGATCAGCGGCAGAGCCACTGAAGGCACCGCCCTGGCTGTCCTCCCAAAAGTAGGAGCAATCCTGGTCAGTCATCTTTGGCGTTTCGCTGGCGCGGATTATCACCTCCTGGCCGGGTAGCGGATCAGTGGGTGTTGCCGTCAGCGCCAGGGTCGGGCCGATAACCTCGACCTCGATCTGGGAAGACTCCGCTACCGTGGACAGCGTCGCCCCCTCCTTGGCCAGGGCCACGGCCCACAACTTGGCCTTGCCCGGCCTCAGCAGGGTAGCACTGTTGGTCAGCACTCCGGCACCCTCGGCCTTGGCAAAGCGGACCTCGGTGGAGGGCTCCCAGCGGATGACATATTTCGAAGTATCCGCCGGTTTGCCTCCCTCGCTCAGGCTGGCCTGCAAGGCAACCAAGCCGCCCACCGGCACCTTGGCTTCAGTGGGAGAGATTTTTTTCAGGGCCAAGGTAAGATTGGAAAGCGGCAGGTTGAAGGTGGTTGAGGCACTTTTGCCTGCCGCGTCGGTGACGGTCACCCCAAAAGCCAGCGATGAGCCGGTCATCTTGGCCGGAGCCTGCACCTGCACGGATTCGGCCTTGACCTGCGCCGGCGGCACTGGCCCGGTCCAGGCGCAGGTGTAGGGCGATTTGCCGCCCTCAACCACAGCCTTGAGCGTGACAATGCCATTGATGCCCAGGCTTTGCTTGTCGGAGCTGATCTGTACCGCCAGCGGCTTGCTCTCCTCGGCGCTAAAGGTCTTATTGGTGGCCGGGGTGCCATCGGATTTGAACGCGGGCGTACCGATGCGCAACGAAGCGATCATGCCCATCATCTCGTTCATGGCTGCATTGGCTTCGCTATCGAGGAATTGCGTATCGTTGCGGCTCCAGGTGGTATTGACATGCCCCCAGATAACGCCGGTGCCGCCGGAACCGCCGCTAATGGAGAAAACCAGGCCGTCGCGCATGATGGCGCCGCGCACGAAACCGCTGTAGGCGCCGCCGGCATCGACCCAGCAGAAATCCAGGTAGGGGCAGCGGTAGTCGATGCGCGCTTTGTGGAAGATGACATACCCTTGGAAACCACTGGCCGAGACGGCGCGGATCTCGCCGCGCTGATCCATGCCGTTGCGCAGCGAGGCCTCCAGTTCCTGCGGGCTTTTAGCGCAGAACGACTCGCATTGGCGCACCTCGACACTTGCGTTTACCGAGGCCTTGCAGTCGTTGCCTTTGCATCCCGCCGACATCAGTACCGCCTCCTTACGTTTGGCGGAGAAGCCTTTGGCGTCCGATGTTCCTTCCCAGGGGCCGGAGGCGGAGATGGTGAAACCGGGGAAGGCAGGCGGTGCGTTCATGGTAGCGGATGATGCGAAGGATTTCCCGGTCGCTGACGTCGAGTATCCCGATTCTCCAGGCATGCTGCCAGAGGCGGTGGGACTATCAACCGGTCTGGGGTCAGGTGGCCGGGAGGTGCCGAGAATGGTGCTGTTCAGTCCGGAGGTAGGCAGACTGCTGCCAGTGGTATCGGTAAAAGTCCCTGGACCAGTTTCCTTCTCCTCCTGGCCTTTGCCGGGCGTGTTGTTCGGTGGATCTGTCTGCGGTTGGTTGGCAACCGGTTGCTTGGTCTTGTCGGGAGGGGCCAAAACGGTGACCTCGCCGGAGATTTCGGTCAGGGGGTACTTGCTGCCATCGGCCGCCACCTGGCTCACCGCACAGGTCACCGTGGCCGTGCCCTCCTTGGGGGCAATCAATTTGACCACTATTCCGTCGAATTGTTCCAGGGCACAGTTCTGGCAGCGCCAGGCATATTCCAAATCCTGGGAGGCGAGCTTGCCGCGCGGCCGCACTCCGGCCATCACCTTGGCGCCGGGCTTGGCCTGGCGCGGCGAGATAGCCAGCACCACATCGGGCCGTCCCTCGGCTACTTCCAGTTTCTTCCGGATCTCTGCGGTCACCGGCGGATCGGTGCCAGCAAGCACAAACACCACCCCCACCGTCACCTTGCCCTCCTCAGGCGTGGTGAAGCTGGTTTTGGTGGTGGTCGGTTCGGAGAAGGTGGCGCGCAGGTTGTTGGCATTCCAGCGGAAAGTGATCGCCCGCTCATTGACCAGTTTGCGCAGTTTCTCCTCCTTAAAACGCAGTTCCAGAAACACCGGCTCGCCAGCCTTGAGCACACTCTGGTGGGGAACGATCTCGGCACCGGCCTCGATTATTTTTTTAAGATCCGCGGTTTTCAGATACAGTGCCCGCACCTTTTCCAAGGCTTTGCCATACTGCCCATGAAAGATCGAATCCTTGGAGCTCTGCGGCGCCTTGAGATCATCCTCGGGCCGGCCTGAATTATCGGCGACAGTGGCCTGGTTGCCGGCATCCAGCGCCCCGCGTTCGGGATAGACGACCTCGGCCAGGATCCCCAGGGCCTGACGGTCGGTTTCATCGTCCAGCAGAGGTGGGCCGCGCTTAATGGTGGATACATCACGCACCACCCGGGCGGTGTCCATGGCAAAACCTCGCCGCGATTGCTGGTGCCGCAGCCCATCCTGAAGGTAGTCGCCGGAGAAGCTGAAATGCAGCACCGGGGCCATGGTCAGGCCGGTTTTCTCGGCCACATTGGTGCGCAGTTCACCGGCGGTCTGCACCATCTCCTTGTAGGTTTGCGTGGCCTGGATGAGGTACTTGCCCTCGGCCAACTGCTTCTGCCGCTCGGTGGACATATCCGGCAATGGGGTAAGCAGGCGCGGATCGGCCGCTGCCGCCGCCCGTTGCCCCACCTCCTGGGCCAAATCGATACCCAGGGCACTGCCGCGCAATTCCTCCAGGCCGCGTTGCAATTCCATCAGTTCCTTGACCATCTCCTGCGGCCCGGTCACCGCCTTGTGCGCCTCCTCGGCCAAGGCTATGAGGTGCGGCACCATCACTTGCGGATAGACCGCCCGCGCCCGTTTG
>CAIMMA010000339.1 GCA_903842475.1 uncultured bacterium | reverse complement strand
GGTGCTCTTGTTTGTTTTCGATGACGGCTCATGCCATGGATAATTCTATCACCAAGCCGTTCAAGCCCGCTCAATGGACCGAGATGTTTCTGCCGCTGGCTGCCAATGAGCCGTTGCCAGTACAGAGTGACGAAACTAAGGCTGCGAAAATGGAATCACCGCTTCAGGTAGAAATCTTCGAGGGAACTGCAACCCTGCTGCAGGTAGCGGTGTATCTGCGGCGTACGACCAATCTGAAGGCGGAACAGATCGAACGGGTGTTTGTTGCTGCCCGCAAGAGCCTTGCGGACACACTTGCCAAGGCTGCTGTCGCCCTTGTCGATCGTGATTTTTCCGGGCTTGGCAGAGCCCCCCACACGCTCAAAGGAACCCTGCTGCAATGCGGCTTGGACCGCCTGGCGGTCAAAGCGGAAGAAATCCTCCACGGCACCCGCAGCAACCGCGACCTGCCCCATGAGCGACTCCTGGGACAATTGCGCGTCAGCCTGACAGCATTACTTGAAAGTGAAACTGACCCCGCCGGTGGTTCGAGCAAGGAGGACGCCAATGGTTGACCACCGAAACTCGCAATCCCAAAACGTCGCCGACTATTTTTCTCATGTCGATGACATGTACAGGTTTTTTTTCGAGGAGGCCATGGACAGCATGTTCATTGCCGACTCTCGGGGCCAACTGCTCGCCTGCAACGCTCGGGTGATCGAACTGACAGGATACTCCGGTGAAGAACTCGCTGGTATGAATATCTCCGAGCTGATCCTGCCGGAAGATCTTGTCCGGGATCCAATCCCTTTAGATAAACTGGCTCTGGGCGACCTGGTCATCAAGCAGCGGCGAATTCGCCGCAAGGATGGCAATCTCGTCTGGGTGGAGAACCGCGTTAAGATGCTGCCCGAGGGCAATATCCTCGGGATTACCATTGATATTACCGATCGCAAGTTGGCCGAGACAACGTCGAACCAGCGCGGTCGTGAATTGGCGGCACTCCATGCGCTAGGCCTTGCAGTCAGTGCTTCTCTCTCCCTTGCACACATTTCTGCAGCCGCACTGCAAGGCGTGCTGGAAGCAACCCAAGCCGACCTGGTCTTTTTGTTCCTGCGCGAAGGCGAGCGTCTGGTGCTTCAGGGAATCCTCCCGCCGGAAGAAGGCCGACGGCTTGGCACGGTTCCTGAACACCGGGTGGGGGAGTGTGTCTGCGGTTTGGCGGTAAAGGCGTCAAAACCGCTCTACTCGCAGGATATTCACGTCGATGCCCGCTGCACCTGGGAGGAATGCAAGCTGGCCGGTATTAGGTCCTTCGCGGCGTTGCCCCTGAAAAGCGGCGAGGAGGTTATCGGCATTATTGGTCTGGCGAGCCTGCAGCAGCGGGATTTCAGCACGCAGGCCGACTTTCTCGAAACACTGGCCCGCCAGGTGGCGCTGGCGATGGCCAACGCCCGACTCTACGAAGCCGTGCAGCGGGAGCTGGTAGAGCGCAAACAGACGGAAGACCGGCTGCTGCTGACTCAATTTGCCGTGGATCACGCCGCTGAGGCGGTGTACTGGATGACCGCCGAGGGCCGCTTCTTCTATGTCAACGAAGTGGCCTGTCAATCCCTTGGATACACGCGCGATGAACTGTTGACCATGGGTGTGTACGATATTGACCCGGAATTGCCGGAAGATGCCTGGCCGTTATACTGGGAGGAGGCCAGGAAAACCCAACGTCGGGAACTGGAGAGCGTGCATCAACGGCGAGATGGTCGAATTTTCCCCGTCGAGATTAAAGCTTCTCACCTCGTCTTTGGCGGGCAGGAGTACAACGTCGCCTTTGT
>CAIMMA010000338.1 GCA_903842475.1 uncultured bacterium | reverse complement strand
TGCACTCCGGATGTCGTTGTTTGTTGGCAGCGTCAGATGGAATAAGGCCGTCTGCTGTATGTATGTGTGCTGCCGCAAGATGCTGCTCCCAGGATTGGGGCGAGCAGCTGCCGGTGGCCGGCGCTGCAGGCGCGGCTGCGAGAGTGCGTCAGTGATGGCCAGCAGGCTGCATTTGCCGACGTGAATAATATAGAGGCAGTTCTGCAGTGTAATCTGGCATGCATCAACCGACTGACTGCTTAACTGATTGATTGTGTGGGGCTTGGGGCGGGTAGGCGCTGGGAGACGGCAAGCACGGCCGGACTGGCCGGGTGTGGAGGCGAGGCAGCGGAGCCGCAGGTGCGTTTCGTGTGTGATGTGAGAGTGTGTGTGAGCGTGTGTTTCGCCAAGGGGTGTGCTGGCAGACTGAAACCTTTTGTGAGGGCTGCGTGCTCGCTGATGCCACCTGGCTCATGTCGGGATCTGGTCGTCCGGCAATGCGCTATAATGTGACCGTCATGTGACGATGATCGATGGCGACCCCACATTCCCAGTACAAAGGCTTGCGGCAGGCCAGCTGCCACCAAGCCGCCACCACCAGAGCCCATCACCACAGCACGATGCCGCAACGAGCAGCAACACAAACGCCCCCTGGATGCTGCTGGTCGCCAGCCGCTGGTTGCCAGGGTGTGCTGCGCCTCTGTGCCAGTCCACGTGATGCATTGTGCAACCTCACACATCAGTCTGCAGTCTGCTCATTCTGCGTCGATGCGTTGCCCTTCGCTGGTGCTGCTGACTGTGCGGTCTGCTTGCTGCTGGGTGCTGCCTGCCACGCGCTACGTGCGACAGATAGACAGGGCGCTCAACAAGGCATCAAGCCCTCTGATCGATCCTTGGAGAGGGACACCAGGAGAGTCTGGCACGGCAACAAGGTGCGTTGCCGCCAGGCGTTTCAGACTGCTCTGCGCTGCCTCGGCCTGGCAGCCGTTGGCCGCAATCAATTGATCAGCAGCACATGGCATACTCGCGGCCATCCGCTTGGGCTGTGGACGCAGCCGCGCATTTCTGTAGAACGGCGGCAGCTTCTGCTCCATCAATCTGGAGCACATGCTTCCGTCGTTCTCCAAACCTGCTGCGGTTGTTGCAACCACCTGATATTCGAAATCCTCTGTAGCCGAAGGGAGGGAGGCTGTCCAGACGGCACGTTCGAAATGCTTGGCTTTAACGATTTTCCACTTGCCCTTGCCCAGCGGACGAATCTTAACGATAACCGATGTCACCGGGTTTTGGTCGAGGGCAATGATATCCAGTGACTGAATCTCTCCCTTGTCAAGTGCTGTACGTCCGTTCATCACTACCAGGCGCGGATTACCGCGGTACTCTTTCCAGGGGCGGGCAGCTTCCGGCAGTGGTTCTCCCAGAACCTTTTCCAGGGTGGAGTCGTGACCGCTCAGCCGCTTCATCCGAAGCATGGATTGCTGTTCAACATTGCAAAGGGTGCCCAGTTCGGTGGAATTGGAAACCGACTCGATCAGGGAGGTGGTCATATTGCCAGCTAAAACGGTCATTGTAAGGCGGACCGGCAGTGCCTGTTCCCTGGCGATCTTAGCCTGGATGGCCGGATTTTTTTCGTTTGCAATGTTTTGCATGATCTGTTCCAGATCACCGCAGGCACAGCCAAATTCCCCCATGAACTTATTAAATTTAAGGGTGTTCAACCAGAAGTCAAATCTTTCCAGCTCACCTGCGCCTTTCACTTTATTCCTTAAACCGGCAAAGGATTCAATAAAGTCATAAGAGGCGGCAACCTCCGGCCATGGCTTTTTGTTTTCGATAATAACACCCGGGCCCCGGATCCAGGCAGAGGGCATAGGGAAATTTCCATCGACTCCCGAAAGTAAAGAAGCCGCATCAGAGGCGACCTCAGGGCCGAATTGGGCAGTTGCCCAATCCCGGTAAAGATCCTCTTTCGGCAGGTCGTTCCAGTTGCCCTGCACCCAACCGGCCTGGGCCAGAGCAGTGATGTTCGGGCTCATGATCCGGGTGCGCCAGAAAATTCCCACAACCAGTAAAAATCAACTGGGTAAGCACGTTTGATACGGGTAAACATCCCCTGGTAGACTTGCCTCAACGTTGCGGGATTTTCAGGATCCATTCCCGCCGCATTCAGCTGTTCCTGAACTCCGTTGGGAATATCCAGGGGTGCATCCGTGCCAACAGCAACCTTAACACCCATACCGCGGGCCTCGGAAAATACGGTATTCAGCATTCTGCCGGTTCGATTTATCAGGGCTGCCCGGGCCTCTGGGGTCTTTGGCATCGGGAAATCATCGGGTTCGTTTACCTGTGGTCCAAAGTTGTTAGTCGGGAACAGGCTTGATCCCCCGAAGCTGTAATCACCTGTCCTTCCCGGAGCGTAACAGCCGTAAGGCATATATTTGGCTGTGGTGTACCAGGACGCCTCATCTGAGCGTTGCACGGTGCCGTCAGGATTCACATCTGCGGGCAATCCCACCCAAACCAGCGGTTCCGGTCCCAGATCCTTGTTTTTATAAGGATAGCAATGGAGTCCGACAAAGTTCATGCGCATTTTCACCGACTGGCCCAGGTACAACCGCCACTGATCCTAGGTCCACCAATCCGGCCCTTCCGGAAAATCATGGAAAGGCTGGAGCCCCCGCAAAGCAAACAGGGGTTTATGGGTTTCATCAAGTGGAGGAATGATCAAAGGAATTTTTAAGGAAGGAATCACGTCGCCATTCAACTCGAAACGTACACCCAGTTTTTCAATAAAGGCATAAGTTCCGTACAAGACAGCCACATCGCTTCCACCGGAAATCACAAGCGACTGCCCACACGACTTCAATGTATACTGCTGTTCTTCAAGCGTTTTATCAATATAAAACCGTATATGGTTTGCAGCAGCAGTAGGCGCTATGGATAAAAGGTTGCCGGTACGCAGATATACATACCTCCGCACTTCTTTTGCAGCCAGTTTTATATTATTCGGGGCCTCCGTCGGACATACTATTGTGGGGTAGGATTTTACCGTCCGGGCAACTATACCGATCCCGGCAAACAATACCAGTAAAAAAACGATCGATAACTTTTTCATTTTCTCAACTTATTCTTGGTTTGCCAAGGTACGAAGTTAACCTCAATCGCGTTTGCAGCAGCAGGGTATTCATCCGGGGTAATACCAGGCTGTTGGTATTTGAAGGTTGTGCCATCATTCATGCTACTTATTTTCTTCTTTATCTTCTCTGCGATATTCATGGGCCACTTAAACTTTGCTTTAACGATGAAAATACGACTTGCAATTTTAATCTTGTCGGTCGTTTTTCGTTTCTGCCAGGATTCTGCCAGGGCTTTGCGTGATTTCACCCAAGTATCTGTCTTTTAGCGATGCTTCACTGCATCACAACACTATTGGAAATCCGAAATATTCAAATCTGTATGCCCGACCAATCGTTTGAAACCGGGGAATCTCGTAAATTGCCGTCGAAACAGGTACCGGCAGGTTTATGG
>CAIMMA010000337.1 GCA_903842475.1 uncultured bacterium | reverse complement strand
TCTGAAAATATAGCTTATTTGAAAAAAAGCCTATATATGCTTGAGGGAGTTTTGCCTATTTGTGCAACATGCAAAAAGATAAGAAATGAAAATGGGGAATATGAAAAAGTAGATGATTTTATATCTAACCATTCTCAAGCTCAATTTAGTGAAGTATTGTGCCCTGATTGTTCGAAGGAATTTTATCCTAAGTATTTTGAAAATAAAATGAAATTTAAAGCAAAAGAAAAGCAAGATTAAAAAAATATTACTCAATTTATTAATCGGGTCGTAAGAAGGTCTAGATAAGTACCCTTTTCTTAAAGGATACAATTTTTATTACACTTTTTCTGAGGGGTGTTTCTTCCTTCGGGCCTGCTGGATACCTGCCGAAAGAACAACGAAAAAGCCGTCACCCGGACCCGGGTTGGCGGCTTTTTCGTTGTTCTGGGGGCATCCCTGGGGGGCTTGGGTATAAATATTTAATTTCAATAAAAAATATACCCGAGGAACTGGTGATTTTCACGTTGGAAAACGGCAGCCGGCTTGGGCAAGGCTGATCAGTCGACCCCCAGATAGGCCAGGATCCCCTGAGCCGCCAGTCGTCCCTGCCAGATGGCGGTCACCACCAGATCCGACCCCCGCACCATATCGCCGCCGGCGAAAATTTTAGGATTCGAGGTCTGGAGGGGATATTCGCTTTCTTCCCGTGCCTGCACCCGGTTTTGGCCGGTGAGGATAACCGCATGGTCATGCAGCCACGGCGGCGGGTCCGGACGAAAACCAAAGGCAATCAACACGATATCCGCGGTCACGGTGACCTGGCTGCTCGCGACGATCACCGGTCGCCGCCGCCCGCTGGCATCGGCCTCGCCCAATTCCGTGGTCACCAGTTCTACCCCCTCCACCGCATGTTCGCCCAGAATCCCCACCGGTTGCTGATTGAAGAGAAACTGCACCCCTTCCTCGCGGGCATTGGCCACCTCCCGTTTCGAGCCAGGCATGTTGGCCTCGTCGCGGCGATAGGCGCAGGTGACGCTCACCGCCCCCTGGCGGATGGCGGTCCGGCAGCAATCCATGGCAGTGTCGCCGCCGCCGAGCACTACCACTTTCAGGCCCGCGGTATCGATGAACGGCGCCGGCGTTTTAAAGCCCTGGTGGTGACTGACATTGCCGATCAGGAAGGGCAGGGCGTCATGCACCCCCGGTAACTCCTCGCCGGGGAAGCCCCCCCGCATGAATTTATAAGTTCCCATGCCGAGAAACACGGCGTCAAATTCCTCCAGTAACTGCTCCAGGCGGACGTCCCGGCCGATTTCGGTATTCAGGCGAAATTCCACTCCCATCCCGGTGAATAGCCGGCGGCGGCGGGCCAGGATCGATTTTTCCAGTTTGAACTCCGGAATGCCGAAGGTCAGCAATCCTCCGATCTCCGGATAGCGGTCAAAAACCACCGGGCGCACCCCATTGCGCACCAGAACATCGGCGCACCCCAGCCCGGCGGGTCCGGCCCCGACCACCGCCACCCGTTTGTCGGTCCAGGCCACCCTGGAAAGATCCGGTTGCCACCCCTGCGAGAGTGCCTGGTCGGTGATGTATTTTTCAATGTTGCCGATGGTGACCGCGCCGAAGCCGTCGTTCAAGGTGCAGGCTCCCTCGCAGAGTCGGTCCTGCGGGCAGACCCGGCCACAAATCTCCGGCAGGCTGTTGGTCTGATGGCAGCGTTCCACCGCCGCGGTCAGGTTGCCCTCGGTCAGCAGCTTGAGCCAGTTGGGGATATAGTTGTGCACCGGGCATTTCCATTCGCAGTAGGGATTGCCGCATTCCAGGCAGCGATGCGCCTGATGCTGGAGGTGGAGTTCGGGCACCGGTTCGTAGATTTCCCGAAAAGCGGTCTTGCGCGTGACCAGCCCGGTCTTGGGCGGCAGTTTGCGTTCCACGTCCAGGAATTGGAAGACATTATGTAAACGATCATTCATAGGGATGCCGTGGTCTGATTATTCGCCGCGTTGACGGAGCCGGTCGAGCAGGCTGGAGAAGTCGGCGGCCTTGGGTTTGACCAGCCAGAATTTGCCGATATAGTCGAGGAAGTCGTCAAGCAGCCGCCAACCCCAGTCGCTGTTGGTTTCGCGGCAGAACTCCTCGATCACCTGGTGGAGGTGGTTGCGGTGTTCTTCCGTGTACCCGGAGTGGATGCGCTGGATTTCGACCAGTTCGTGGTTGTGTTTGTCGACAAAACTGTTTTCCAGATCAAGCACATAGGCGAACCCGCCGGTCATGCCCGCACCGAAATTGGCCCCGGTCGGACCGAGCACGGTGACCAGGCCGCCGGTCATGTATTCGCAGCCGTGGTCGCCCAGCCCCTCCACCACCGCATGCGCCCCGGAGTTGCGGACCGCGAACCGTTCCCCGGCCCGGCCGGACGCGAACAATTTGCCCCCGGTGGCGCCGTAGAGGCAGGTATTGCCCATGATGCTGGTGACTTCGCTCTTGAAGGTCGAACGGTGCGGAGGGCGCAGGACGATCTTGCCCCCGGCCATGCCCTTGCCGACATAGTCGTTGGCATCGCCATTCAGATACAACTCCAGGCCGCCCACGTTCCAAACCCCGAAACTCTGGCCGGCGACCCCGGTGAGCTTCAATTTGATTGGGGCCTCCGCCATTCCCTGGTTGCCGTAGCGTTTGGCGATTTCGCCGCTGAGGCGGGCGCCGATTGACCGGTCGCGGTTGGTCAGGGTGTAGGCGAAGGCGCCGCCGCTGCGTCCTTCGATGGCGGGCAGGATGTCGCGAACCATCTGCTCGGCCAGCGGCCCCTGGTCAAAGGGCTGATTGCGGGTGACCGTGCAGCATCGCGGTTTTTGGGCCAGCAGGTCATCGGTGTGGAGCAGCGGACGGAGATCCAGGCGTCGTTGCCGGGGGGTGGTGCCGGCTGCCTGTTCCATCAAGTCGACCCGGCCGACCAGTTCGCCCAGACTCCGGACCCCGAGCAGGGCCAGCCACTCCCTGGTTTCCTGGGCCACGAAGCGGAAATAGTGGATTACCTTGGCCACGGTGCCCTGGTAGTGGTCGCGCCGCAGATCGTCGCGCTGGGTGGCCAGGCCGGTGGCGCAGTTGTTGAGGTGACAGATGCGCAGATACTTGCAGCCGAGCGCCACCATGGGCGCGGTGCCGAAGCCGAAGCTCTCCGCCCCCAGGATGGCCGCTTTGACCACGTCGAGCCCGGTTTTGAGGCCGCCGTCGGTCTGGAGGCGAACCTTGCCGCGCAGGTCGTTGGCCTGCAGGGTCTGGTGGACCTCGGCCAGCCCCAACTCCCAGGGCGAGCCGGCATGGCGGATCGAGGAAATCGGACTGGCGGCGGTGCCGCCGTCGTAGCCGGAAACGGTGATCAGGTCGGCATAGGCCTTGGCCACGCCGGCGGCGATGGTGCCGATGCCCGGTCGCGCCACCAGCTTCACCGAGACCAGCGCCTCGGGGTTGATCTGTTTGAGGTCAAAGATCAACTGGGCCAGGTCCTCGATGGAATAGATGTCGTGGTGCGGCGGCGGCGAGATCAGGGTGACGCCGGGGACCGCATAGCGGAGGCGGGCGATCAGCTCGTTGACCTTGCTCCCCGGCAGCTGGCCGCCTTCGCCGGGCTTGGCGCCCTGGGCGATTTTGATCTGCAGCACTTCGGCATTGACCAGATAGTGGGGTGTGACCCCGAAACGGCCGGAGGCGACCTGTTTGATTTTGGACACCTTGAGGGTGCCGTAGCGGGCCGGATCCTCGCCGCCCTCGCCACTGTTGGAGCGGCCGCCCATGGTGTTCATCGCCGTTGCCAGGGCTTCGTGGGCCTCGGGCGACAAGGCGCCCAACGACATGGCGGCGGTGTCGAAACGCTTGAGGATTGCTTCCACCGGCTCGACCTGGTCGAGCGGAATCGGGGTGATTCCTGGGCGGAAGCAGAGCAGGTCGCGCAGGGTCGCGGGCGGGCGGTGATTGATCGCATCGGCGCAGGCCTGCCACTGTGCATAATCGCCGCTCTGCACCGCGGCCTGCAGTCCCAACACCACCTCGGGATTGAAGGCGTGGTATTCCTGGCCGTACATGTATTTGAGCAGTCCGCCGGGACGGATGGGCAGGTGCGCGGTGGTCGCCTCTTTGGCGAGTCGCTGCTGGTCGGCTTCAAGTTCGGCAAATCCCGCCCCCTGGATGCGGCTGGGGGTGCCGGGGAAACACAGCCCGACCACCTCATCGTCCAGGCCGATGATCTCGAAAAGCTGCGCGCCCCGGTAGGAAGCCACGGTGGAGATGCCCATTTTGGAGAGAATTTTCAACAAGCCTTTCTTGATCCCCTGGCGATATTT
>CAIMMA010000336.1 GCA_903842475.1 uncultured bacterium | reverse complement strand
TGGCTCAAGTGCCTTTAAGCTATTTTTTCGACTTGAATATACCTTGCCGGAGTTTGTCCCGTATCCGTCACCTAACTGATTTAATCTAAGGAGAAAAACAATGCGTGAAGTAGTCCTCGTCGGCGCCTGCCGCACAGCTGTCGGAAAATTCGGTGGTTCCCTGAAAGATATTTCAGCGGTGGAACTTGGCGCAATCGTGATCAAGGAAGCCCTGGAAAGAGCGTGCATCAAGCCGGAATTGGTTGACGAGGTCATTCTCGGTTGCGTGCTCACAGGTGCCCTCGGACAGAATCCAGCCCGTCAAGCAATGCTGAAAGCAGGCATCCCTTTGGAAGTTCCCGCCGTCACCGTTAATAAGGTCTGCGGCAGCGGTCTTAAATCCGTCATCATGGCGGCGCAGGCGATACAGTGTGGTGACGCCGATATTATCGTCGCCGGCGGATTTGAGAATATGAGTGCCACTGCCTATGCGCTTCCCTTAGCCCGATTCGGCTACAGAATGAATGTTCCCGATAACGGTATGATCGATATGATGGTCCATGACGGCCTCCATTGTGCGATGAAGAACTGCCACATGGGAACAACAGCTGAGAATATTTGTGAGTGCTGGAACTTGTCCAAGGAAGAGCTGGATCATTTTGCCGTGGAGTCGCAGAAAAAAGCACAAGTCGCCATTCAAAGCGGCCGGTTTAAAAATGAAATCGTTCCGGTATCAATCCCGCAAAGGAAAAAAGATCCGCTTATTTTTGATACCGATGAGCACTTTACCCCGGATTCAACTTTTGAAAAAGTCAGCAAGCTTAAATCACCCTTTAAGGCTGGTGGCATGGTCACCGCTGCCAATGCCTCCGGTATCAATGATGGTGCGGCTGTCATCATAGTTATGGCCGCCGAGAAGGCGGCGGCATTGGGAATCAAGCCGATGGCAAGGCTGACAGGTTATGCTTCTGCTGGGGTCAAACCGGAAATCATGGGGATTGGACCGGCGGCAGCCACTCCCAAGGCTCTGGCAAAGGCTGGCAAGAAACTGGACGAAATCGATTTGATTGAGGCAAACTAAGCGTTTGCCTCACAAAGTATCGCTGTTGCCAAGGACTTGGGCTTTGACATGACGAAGGTCAATGTCAACGGCGGCGCCATTGCTCTTGGGCATCCGATTGGGGCTTCCGGCGCACGTATCCTGGTCTCCTTACTTCATGAAATGGAAAAACGAGATGCTAAAAGTGGCCTGGCAACGCTGTGCATCGGCGGCGGTATGGGGATAGCTGCGGTCGTCGAAAGATAAGGTATATTGAGATGCTCGGTAGAAAAATGGCATCTCTGATCTTGGTACAGGTGCCATTTCCCCCAATAAGCTGCTCAACCGGTACGAAAACAGAGAGAAAAATGAGTAAATAAGGACCCCAAAATCATCTGGACAGTTTATGAAGGCGCAAGCCGCACGATGGAAATGAACTTTCGCGAGAAGTCGGACATGGCAATAGTGTGCGCTGGGCAGCGCACAGATCAGGAGGATTAAAGTCCCTCTGGCGTTCGGATGAGGGGCACCATATCCAAAAGCGGGGGTAACGCCTCGCTGGCCGGCAAAGTACGATCAGCCGGAGGGTAGGGTGTCCACCGTGAGGTGGAATCGAAGGGCGTGAGGAGATGTACCGGGACGTAATCGAGGAGGCGACCCCACTGATGACCGA
>CAIMMA010000335.1 GCA_903842475.1 uncultured bacterium | reverse complement strand
TGTTGGTTAAGGTGATGTCACCGCCACCGACCACAGCCAAGGCGACGCTTCCGGACAGCAAAACAAATACCGCAGCTAGAGCCAACTTCATGGTCACCTCCTTGAAAAGGTTAATCGACGACATCAATATATCCGGATAAGCGGTTCGGTTCAAGATGGGAGTGAGAAACGTTGACGGACTTTTTGCCCCGCGGTATTTTCTACCAATGAAAACAATCGCCGAACTCTATAAATCGATGGCCGACGAAACCAGATTACGGCTCCTCGTCCTCCTCCAGGGAGGCCGTGAATATTGCGTCTGCGATCTGCTGCATGCCCTCGAGTTGCCGCAATCCACGGTATCTCGACATCTTGCCTACCTTAAACGAAATGGCTGGCTCCAGGGTCGCCGAGGCGGCATCTGGATGTATTACTCCCTGCTACAAGATATGGACCCGTATCTCCAGGCCCAGCTGGCCCTGCTCATCAATAGGTTGGCGGGGAGTGCGGTCTGTCGGCTGGACAAGGAGCGCCTCGAGAACTATCTCCGCAGTAAAAACGTCAACGCGTGTGATTAACTCAGGATAAGCGGGAGGTCTTGGGTTGGGCTGGTTTCTTTTTTTACCAAAACCGGATGGGCTGCAGGTCGAGGTCGACTCGCATTGCATTGGCAACTAACGATCGACTATCGTGTTGCAGAGTTGCTGCGCAACCTTGGGCTTGTCCGATACGCCCGGCTGGTTCTGAGTACTTTTTCGCGTGGGAGCGTAAAAGAGCCATCCAGCCGGATCGATAAATTTGTTTTAAAGGATGAGTCAAACCATGCAAAGCCGATGCGAATGGTGCGGCGGCGATCCGCTGTATATCGCCTATCACGATCATGAATGGGGGGTGCCGGTGCATGATGATCTGCGCCTCTTTGAGTTTTTACTCTTGGAAGGGGCGCAGGCGGGCTTGAGTTGGCTGACCATCCTCAAAAAACGAGAAAATTATCGCCGGGCCTTCAGCGGTTTTGATCCCCAGCGGATTGCCGTTTATTCGGCCGGTGATGTCCAGCGTCTGATGGCCGACGCGGGCATTGTCCGCAACCGGTTGAAAATCGAGTCAGCCATTAACAATGCACGAAGCGTGCTGGGAATTATCGAAGAATTCGGATCGTTTGACAGGTTCCTCTGGCGCTATGTCGATTATCAGCCCCAGCAGAATGCGTGGCGCTCGTTAGCGGAAGTACCCGCCCGTACCGACCTGTCCGATATGCTCAGCAAGGATCTCAAGAAAAGGGGGGGCAACTTTGTCGGCTCGACTATTTGTTATGCCTTCATGCAGGCTGTTGGTATGGTCAATGATCATGTCGTTGAGTGCTTTCGTCATGACGAGGTCAAGGTGGCCAGTCGGTGACAGGGAAGACAAGGTGGCCTGTGCTATTGCCGACGAATCGCCTTTGGATATCGGCATGTATTGCGTGGGGCATGCTTGGTTGCCGGGTGCGCGGCTGCGGCCATGATCCCGCGTTTTGTTGAGTCGTTCATGTTTACCAAGGAGCCTTTTCATGCATTCTGCTAAACGTTCCATCCGCGATTGGATGCCCGGATTGGTCAGCCTGTTGCACTATCAACGCGGCTGGTTGAGCGCCGATCTGGCGGCGGGGCTGTCGGTGGCGGCCATTGCCTTGCCGGTGGGGATTGCCTATTCGAGTCTGGCCGGGGTGCCCCCGGTGGTGGGCATCTATTCCGCTATTTTTCCGCTGCTGGCGTATGCCCTGTTCGGCTCGTCGAGGCAGCTGATGACCGGGCCCGACGCTGCGACCTGCATTATGGTGGCCGCCAGTCTGGCCCCGCTGGCCGGCGGCGACCCGCAGCAGTATCTGGCCATGCTGGTTATGCTCACCCTGATGTCCGGGGTGCTCTATGTGGTGGCGGGTGTGGGACGATTGGGCTTTATCGCTAATTTTTTGAGCCAGCCGGTTTTGACCGGGTACCTCAATGGCATCGCCTTGATCATCATCGTGGGGCAGTTGCCTAAATTGTTTGGATATACCAGCCATTCGGGCGAAGTGCTTCCGCAATTACGGGAGTTTATTTTCAGTATTGGGCAGCTGCATCTGCCCACGACCCTGTTGGGTTTAGGCCTGCTGGTGCTGCTGGTGTTGCTTCGTCGCTTTGTGCCCGCTGTGCCGAGTGCCCTGGTGGTGGTGGTCATGGGGATTTTGCTGATCGTCGGGCTCAGGCTGGAACAAAGCGGCATTGCCCTGCTGGGGCATGTGCCCGCCGGGCTGCCGACCTTTCATTTTGCGATCTTTGATCATGAAATCTACAGGAAGCTGTTCCATAGCGCGGCGGGCCTGGTGTTGATCAGTTTTACCAGCGGCGTGTTGACCGCCAAGAGTTTTGCCAGGCGCAATCACTACAGCCTTGATCCCAACCAGGAATTGATAGCCTTTGGGGCCTGCAATATCGTTGCCGGTCTAGCGCAGGGCTTCCCGGTCACCGGGGCGGACTCGCGCACCGCGGTCAATAATGCCATGGGCGGCAAAACCCAGTTGGTCGGGGTGGTCGCGGCCCTCAGCATGCTGGTGATCCTCTTCTTCCTGACCGGGCCGTTGGCCTATGTGCCGATAACCGGCTTGGCTGCGGTGATAATCATCTCGGCCATCGGCTTGTTCGATATCGGTTCCTTGCGTGAGCTGCAGCAGATCAGCATTCGGGAACTGATGTTTTCCCTGACGACCACCGCCGGCGTCTTGCTGCTGGGGGTGTTGCCGGGCGTGTTTATGGCAATCACCTTGTCGTTGATCTGGCTGTTGTCGGTGGGGGCGCATCCGCGGGATGAAGTGCTCGGGAAGATAAAAGGAGTCAAGGGCTTTCATAATATCGCCGACTACCCCGAGGCGGTGACGGTGCCGGGGTTGCTGCTCTACCGTTTCGACGCTGATCTGCTCTTTTACAATATCGATTATTTTATTGAACGCATCCGCAAGGCGATTGCCGAGGCCGTTGAGCCGGTACAATGGGTGGTGATTGACGCCAGCCCGATTAATGTCATGGATGTCACGGCGCTGCAAAAAGTGATGGAGTTGCGGGAAGCCTTGGCTTCGGAGGGAATTGTTCTGGCCCATGCCCATGCCAAGAGCAATCTGGGGCGTTTCTTTAACGGTCACAGGTCCGCGCAACTGCAAGGGAAACCTGAATTCAATGGGTTTCCCACCCTCAAGTCGGCCATCGCCGCCTTTCATCAGCAGGTGGGGGCAGCGGATGCACCGCCGTCGGATGAGCCGAAGACGGCGTCGGCAAAGGGGTGAATGCCAGGGGCCGCCGCAGGTCCCGCATTCGGCTACGCTTGGCTACGCCGGCGTTGCCCGATTTCAGCAGGAGGAAACAAGATGTCCGATCTCAACGACCCCCGTGTGCTTTTGGCCGCGGAACGCGCCCTCTTTGCCTGGAACCGGACGGGGATTTCGCTCATGGCTTTCGGTTTTGTGGTGGAGCGTTTTGCGCTGTGTTTTCAGTGTCTGGGAGTGCCTAGGGCTGCTTGGTTTCAGACTCAGGTTCGGTCATGAAGCGGGAAAGATAGAGGGATTGCAGGACGACGAACACCAGGGTCAAGCCGAGCATGCCGAAGAGTTTGAAGTTGACCCAGGTGTCGCGGCTGAAATAGTGCATGACATAGAGGTTGGCCGCCCCCATGCTCACGAAAAAGATGATCCAGCCGAGATTGAGACGCCGCCATACCGGTTGGGGCAATTGGATATTGGAGCTGAGCATCCGCTCGATGGCGGTCTGCTGGCCAAAGAGTTGGCTGGCCAGGAAGGCGGCCCCGAACAGCCAGTTAATGACGGTCGGTTTCCATTTGATGAACTGCTCGTCGTGGAGATACAGGGTCAGGCCGCCGAAAACGATGATAACCGCCAGGGTGACCAGCTGCATCTTTTCCACGGTGCGGGTCTTGAGCCAGGAGATGCCGACCTGCAGGAACGTGGCGGCAATGGCGACCCCGGTGGCGACATAGATGTCGAAAAATTTGTAGGCCACGAAAAAGAGCAGAATCGGGAAAAAATCTAACAGGAATTTCATAAGAGCGATACACGTCGGTGGTTAGGAGAGCGCAGGCAGATTTTGGAGTAGCCTGGAATAGTACCCTTGGGTTGCTTGCAGAAGTTAATCCATGGAAAGCGCATGCCGGAGTTGTGAGCCCAGCCGCCAGTTCCATCAGAGCCATGATAATCGATTCGTTGCTCCACAGCCAAGATAAAATGGACTGCGGGTGACCGTTGATCGTTTGCGGCCCGTGGCGGTTAGCGGGTCACTTCGATCTCGTTGGAGAGCGCCTCGTCAGGCATCTCGGGGAATGGTTTCTCGCAGAATGCAAGTTTGACCCGATAGCGCCCGGCAGGAAGGTCCGGGGGCAGCGAGGTATACAAAAAACGCGAGTCTTTGTGCTCGTTGAGTAACAGGCAGTCGGTTTGACCGGTGGTGATGAGTGGTATCCGGGCCACCGGTTTTCCGGGATCAATGGCCTGGAAAACCTGGGCTGTCCGTCTCACCCCAAACCCGAAGGTGCTGATTCCGGAAAGCGACAGTCTGATTTTTTGGTTTTGCGCGTATCGGTCGAAGTCGCTGGAAAGATAGAGGTGGCGATTGTAATCCGGCTCCTTGGCTTTGGTTCCTGAGGTCGCGGCCTCCCAAAAGCGGGGGCGACCGGCATCGAGATGGATGGTCTTGTCGCCGTAATGGCCCACGCCACAGCAGTTTTTCTCCCGCACCGTTTCCCAGAGTTGTTTGCCGTTCACTCCCTCTATCCAGAAATCAAGGGCAATGCCGTCAATATGGGTACTGGTCCGGGCGGCATTGGCGCCTTTATCGCGGATTTTATTGTTGTAATCCGGGCTGCGGTAGGCCGATTCGATCTGGATGGTCTTGCCGGGAGCGACCAGGTCGGAAAAATAGCTGAGCATGAACAGCATTCGGGGCGAGATATGCTCGCCCATTTCCTCGGTCGGGAAGCCGAAAACCCGATCGACCTCGACAAAAGCCTGCTCGTTAAGCGATCCGTCCCGATTAAGTAATCGGACCCGGGCTTCTCTTTCGTTGCGCAGATTCTTCAAGTGAAGCGCACCGCTGCCCATCAGGAAAAAAGGTCCGGACTGCAGGTCGGCAAGGCTTGGGGTCGGATTGAACGCTGTGATTGCAATGAGCAGTGCGGCGTATAGCAAGGGAAAAAAACGTTGTTTGGGCATCTTGGTTTCTTGGTGATTTCTGGTTGAGGGCAACGGGGTTGCCGGAAAAAGGGGGGCACAAGGTCCTGGTCCAGGGAATATCAAGCTGTCGGTCAGAAGGTCTTGGCCACCATCCTGAAACACTTTACCAAATGTTGAAGAAAGTTCCGAGATATCTTCGCCAGGCAGCAACGCGTCCCCCTGAGCGATCCTCTCCGTTGGTGTTGAATTTTGGCCAGGTGCAAAAAAGGCCTGCGTTACCCGGGTAAACCGATCTCCACGGCGCTCAGCAAATTGTTGGGGGGGCGGCGGGAAAAGGCCCGGGCCCGTTGCCCCGTGGCACCAAAAGAGAAATTGCTTTGTTGTCCGGCGGCGCGTTCCACCGTGAGGGTGCGGGCCCCGAATTCTTCCTCCAGATAGCCCTCCAGCAGCAGCGGGCCTCGGTTGGCGAGCAGATGGCAGGATTGGGCATAGACCTGGGGAAAAAGGGTGCACTCCACCAGCCCGGTTTCATCCTCAAAGGTGAGGAACTCCATGGGCGCGCCGCTCTTGGTACCGACGATCTTGCCAGTGATCAGCCAGCCGAGGAATCGAATTCGCCGCCGCTGGCCGCTGGTGCCGATGGGCAGCCCCGTCATTTCCCCGGCCAGGATCGCCCCGGCCCGCCGGCGTTGCTCGGCAAAAAGGGTGATGGGGTGGGTGGCGCAGAGGAAGCCCAGGGTGCGGTATTCGCGGCGCAATCGCTCCCGCCGAACCTCCGGGGGCAGGGGCGGGGGCTTCGGGTCCAGGGGGAAGAGCGAGGCGCAACCGCTTTGGCGTTGCTTCTGCCAACCGGCCAGCAGCCAGACCAGCACACCCCGGTTCGCGCCTGCCTCGGGCTGCAAACCATCGAGCGCCCCGGCGTGGATCAGGGCGTTGGCCTCATCCTCACCGGGCTGGACCCGCTGGAGGAAATCGATCATTGAACCAAAGGGTCGTTGTTGCCGCTGCCCGAGGAGGCGCCCGCTCGTCGCGCTGCCGAGCCGGGCAACGGCCCCCAGGCCGACCCGCACCTCCCGGCCGCGTCCCTGCCAGGCGAGCTCGCTGTGGTTGACATCCGGGGGCAGGATGGTCAGGCCCAGCCGTCTTGCCTCGGAGACATAGGCAAAGGTCGAGTAGAAGCCGCCCTGGTTGGAGATCACCGCGGCCATGAATTCTGCCGGAAAATGGGTCTTGAGGTAGGCGGCCTGGAAAGAGACCCGGGCATAGCTGGCTGAATGCGGCTTGCAGAAGGAGTAGCCGTCAAAGCTCATCATCATCGCCCAGATTCGGGTGGTGACCGCCTCTTCCACCCCGCGCTGGGCGGCGGCCTCGAAAAACTGGCGTTGATAATCCTTGAGCTGGAGCTGCTTGTCTTTTTTCGACATGATTTTGCGTAAGCGGTCGGCATCGGCAGGGGAAAAGCCGAACTGGACCGCCACCCGCGAGACGTCTTCCTGATAGACCATGATGCCGTAGGTTTCGTCGAGCACCCCGGCTATCAGGGGATGGAGCGGC
>CAIMMA010000334.1 GCA_903842475.1 uncultured bacterium | reverse complement strand
GGTGCCGCCGCTGCGGGAGCGGGTGGAGGATATCGAACCCCTTGCCAGCTATTTCCTCGCTAAATTCTCCGCCCAATACCATTGGCAGGAACCCCGGATCGCGGATAACGGCATGGAATTGCTGCTCCGATACCAGTGGCCGGGCAATGTCCGCCAGTTGCGCAATGTGCTCCTGCGCCTCGCGGTCCAGTCGCAGGGACGATTGATCACCGAACGCGAAATCCTGACCCTTTCCGAGGAATTCGGCGCCATGGGACCGGTCAAAATCGAGGTATTCCCCAGCCTGGAAGAGCTGGAGAAAAACCATATCAAGGCCGCCCTGGAGCGCGCCAACGGCAATATCTCCGATGCCGCCGCCCTGGTGGGCATCGCCCGGTCGACCTTTTATCAGAAAATGAAAAAATACGATATTTCAGCCTGATTGCTGTGCCCCTGGGGTCGCCGCAGGATAAACGGACAGTGGCCCCGGGCCATTGTCGGTTTATCCTACAACCCGAAAATTCCGTAAAAATAACCTTATTTCAGATTATTAGCGCAAAACAGCCGCCCCAGCTGTTCGATTTCCGGACACTTCTTCCCCCCCGCACGGTTTATCCTCAAGGATCCGGCCTGGTTTTTCAAACGCCAAGCTGCCACCCTCCACATAACTAATTATTTTTATAATAAATTTCCAGACGCTCGCCCTGACATTCACTTCTGGCACCCTCCTTGCTTTGTGGGATGTAGCAAGTCGTCGTTCTTCGTCCCTACAACAAATACCTATATGGAGGTTTCCCCATGCTCAACAAATCGATTCTGGCCACTGCCCTTATCTTCGCCCTGTCCGCCGGCCTGGCGCATGCCGATTCCGGCGACTCCACCCTGAGCGGGTCGTTCAATCAATCCAAACGCAAAGGCCCGGCCATCCACCACAACACCTTTGTCGCCCAACCGATCACCAATACCAGTACCAACACCAACACCAACTCCAATTCCAATTCCATCACCGTCAACACCGCGGCGACCCAAACCGCATCCTCGACCGCCAACGCTACCGCCACCACCGTCCCTACATCCAATCCTGACACCACGACCGCGACCACCGCCGCCACCGGCAACAGCACCGCCCCCGCAAACACCGGTACCGACACCACCGACACCTCCGCAACCGCTCCCGATACGGCCACGGAAAGCACCACCGGGACCACGGCAGCCGCCACCCAGGAACAAAATACCTCGCCCACCGGTTCCAAGGCTGAAATTCGTAACGAGATCAAACGCGCGGGCAACATCTCCAGCACCATCACCGGCGGCAACAACAACTTGGCGAACGCTGCCTCGATTTCCGGCGGCGGCAATGCCCAGACCGCGGATTCGGTGGTCAACAAGGTCAACACCAGCGGCAATATCAGCAGCATGATCAAGAACGGCAACAACAACCAGGCCAATGCAGCCTCCATTTCGATGGGTGGCGGCATGGCGGTCAAAGGACGGGTGATCAACGAGGTGGAAAACACCGGCAACATCAGCTCTTCGGTTGAAGGCGGCAACAACAACCAGGCCAATGCGGCCTCCATTGCCGTTAACTAAAGCGCCATTTCCCGCGATGCCGCCGGAACCGGCCGTATCGCGGGAGCCTTGCCAACCGCATGCGTCAACCTGTCCACGGAGTTACACCATGAAAATACTACACATCCTCACCATCGGCGCGCTTCTGGCCGCCCCGGCGATCAGCCAGGCCGATCTGCTTGGCCTCAAGGCGGAGAACCGGGTCCAGGGCGGCGAATACAACGCCCGGGCCAAAGGTAACAACAATGTCGCCAATGCCGCTTCCATCAACATGAACGGCAGCAGCGCCCGCGAGGTGACCAATCGGGTCCGGGCCACCGGCACGGTTTCCGCCTCGGCCACCGGCAACAACAACACGGTAAACAGTGCCTCGGTCCATCTGCAGAATGCCCAGGCAGGTTCAGTAACCAATAACGTCCAGGTGGATGCCATCGGCAACACGGTCAAAGGCAACAACAACACCTCCAATATCGGCTCGGTGCTGCTGCAGAATGCCTCGGCCGGCAAGGTGGTCTCCTCGGTGACCGGCGGTCAGCTCAACGGAGTGATCGACGGCAACAACAACCGCCTGAATATCGGGGCGGTGCAGTTGAGCGAAGCCCAGCGAGGCGAAGTGACCAACAAGGCCGACCTGGGCAATGTTTCGGTTTCGATGTCGGGCAGCAACGCCAGCGTTGCCGTCGATTCGGTTGTCGCCAAATAATCCGCCAGGGAGGAAAGGCACCATGCGAGCCATCACCGCAATCCTGCTGTTTTTGTTGTTCCTGGCTGTGTTGTCCCTGGTGCCCCCGAGCCGGGCCGACGATCTCAGCGACGGAATCGAGGCCGACGACGCCATTGGGGCGTACAGCGAGATCAGTGGCGCCAATAGAAATTTCTCGTACCTCGCGCAACGCGCCCGGAGCAAAGCCGCATCGGGTTCCGGTGGCGTCGTCCTTGCCGACGGCGGCGCCCTCAATAGCGTCATCCTGGATTCGGGAGCTACCATCAATGGTGATATCATCATCATCGATGATTCCAAGGGCGACAAAACGGTCATTTCCAAATAACCCCGACCTCAAGGAACGAGCATGCTGTCTGCCATACCAAAACTCTGGACCAGGATACATCCCGGCTCCTGGCTGTTGATCCCGCTGGTGGTCCTCAGCCTGGGCGGTTGTGCCAAAATCGATCCCCGCCAGGTGGATGTCGATATGCCCTCGGACCTGCCGGAAATCAAGGAAACCAGCTTTGACCAACCCCTGGCCGAGTTGGGTCGAATGACCCAGATTTACGGCAAACGGGTGATGATCATGGGCAAAGACATCACCGATTTCACCGGGCTCTCCCAGTTCGGCTTTGGCGAGATCCCGCGTGATATCACTGAGATGACCAAGAGCTCGCTCAATGCCATCGGCGGCAATGTCGTCTACATCCCCTACAGCCCGGTGTTCATCAACAATCAGATGGTCACCGGCTATTCCAATTTTCAGGGGAAATACATCCCGGATATCGTCCTTTCCGGCGGAATCACCGAATTTGATCGCGGTCTTGAAACCCGGGGGGCCAGCACCGATTTCGGGGTAACGACCAAACCCTTTAATGTCAATGAATCCTGGGTACCAGGGGACACCATCTCGGTTGATTACAACCAGGAAAACAAAGACAGCCTTGCCCGGATCACCCTGGATTTCAACCTGCTCGATTTCAAGACCATGTCCGGCGTGGCCCGGATGCAGACGGTCAATTCGATCAATGTCTACAAGGCGGTGGCGGAAAAGGAACTCGGCTTCACCATTTTCGGCCCGAGTTTCGGCCTCAAAGGCACGGTCAAAAAGGTCCAGGGACGGCATGCGGCCATCCGCCTGCTGGTCCAGACCAGCGTGCTACAGATTGTCGGCAAATATCTGTACCTGCCCTACTGGAAGCTGATTCCGGAGATGAAACCCGATCCGGTGGTGCTTGAGCGGATTCGTCAGGATTTCAGAAACCTGAGCCAGACCGATCGGATCGGCGAGATACAGACCTGCCTGTACCTCAAAGGATATAACGTCCCGGTCACCGGCAGGCTCGACAGCCAGACCCAGGCGGCGCTGACGAGCTTCAATCCCGGTTACCAACCGGCCCGGGGCGTCAACGATCCGGAACTGTATGTGGCGCTGTGGAGTTCGCTGGGCGATCACATGGAACAGGTGTCCCTTCGCCGCGAAATGTTGGCCAAGGCCCTGGAAGGATCGAACCCGGCGGAAGCCGTAGCGGCAGCCCCGGTGAAAAAGGCACCGGCCAGGGCCATTGCTAAACCAGCAGAGAAGTCGGCCCCGACCCAGGTGGCCAATCAGAAAGAGGCAAGCAAACCGGTACAGAAAACCGCACCAACAGAAAAGGTCAGCGTCGGCCCTGCGGCCGTGGCCCGGACCAATGCGGACAAACCATCGACCGGCCAGGAGACAGCCGCACCGGTCAAACAGCAGAATGGGCAGGAAGGCGTGGCCCAGCTGCTGCGCAGCCAAGCAGTGTTCGGTAATAAAATTTCAGCGGAGGCATTGATCAATGCAAGGACCAGGGCCGAATAATTTTGGGACCGGCTTGCTGCTGGGCGGACTGGCAGCCCTGCTCATCGGCTTGCTGATGGGCGCGGTGCATAACGATGGCCCGGCGCTGCCGGTGGCGGTGCTGGATCCGAATGAGAGCCGAGCGATCCCGCTCTCCCATACCGGCCGGTTCCAGATCAGTGCCTGGGAATCGGGCGGCGGTTACGGGGCCTTTGTGCTCGACACCGCCACCGGGGTCACCAAAATAGCCTACAGCTCGGTCAAGGGGCCGGGCGGCAAGACGATCAATAACCTGGGCAAACCCTTTGCCCAGATGCCATGAAACCCAACCGGGTTCTTTTGAAGGAGACAGATATGAAATGGTTGTTGAAACGGTGCCTGAGCGCCCTGCAGCCCCTGGCGGCCGAATTGATCATCCTGGGCCTGGTCCTGGCGATCGGACTGGCGGCCAAAATTTCCCATGCCGGTACCGGCGCCACCGGCCAGCAGGGCTACGGCCTGAAGATATTCAGAGTGGAATCGGCCCTCTACCCCTTCGTACACGTCTACATGCGCACCTTTGATCAGGAAATGAATCCCCTGGTCAACCTCAATGTGCTCAACATCGGGGTGATGGTCGAAGGGCGGGCGTTTGATCCCAAAAAGAAACAGTACCAGATCCAATCCATCCATAACCGGGAAGAGGCAATTCGCTCGATCCTGGTCCTGGATACCAACAAGAACATGAAAGGTCCGGATTTTGAAGCCATGATCCGGGCCGCGGCCCGCTGCATCGACGCCAAACGGCCGCAGGATCAGGTGGCCCTTATCGCCCTGGACAACAGCAGCGAGGGCTACACCGTGCTTTCCAATTTTGATCGCGAACCGGGCATCCTCGGCCGCCGGCTGGCCGATCTGCAGCCGCGGGGCGAGCGGACCAGGGTCTATGACGGGGTGGCCGGGGCCATGCAGCTGGCCGGGGGCGTCGGCGCCGGCAGCGGTTCATCCAGCGAAGTCGATTATATCGTCTCCACCTCGATTATTGTCCTGGGCAGCGGCAAGGACGACGACAGCGCGGTCAGCCGGTCCGACCTGATGACCCGGATCTCCAGCCTGAAGATTCCGGTGCCGATCTATGCCCTCTGCTTCACCGGCAAGGATGGCAAGGATCAGCGCGATCTCCAGGCCCTTGCCAAAAATTCCTTCGGTAAATACTACCCTATCGGCGCCACCTATGACACCATCACCCGCAGTGTCGAGGATATCCAGAACATCATGCAAAGCGATTATGTGCTCACCTTCCGTTCGCCGATCCCGGTGGATGGCGGCAGGCACAATGTCAAGATCGGGGTGGAATATCCCACCGGCAGCGGGATCATGTATTACGACACCTCGATGTTCGAGACCATCGAACCGCCGACCTTCCCCAGGATTCTCGAGGCCCAGCAAAAACTCGACAAGGCTATTCCCGCCTTGAAAAACGAGGAGCTGTATCTCCGTAATCCCTTCGTCCCGGTGGCCGCCGCCCCGGCAGTCCGAGCCAACTGATCGCCCCCTGCGCAGCCTCCGCCCGCCCCGGGCCGTCG
>CAIMMA010000333.1 GCA_903842475.1 uncultured bacterium | reverse complement strand
CGAGCCAGCCGTAGGGACCGTAATCGATGGTCAGCCCGTGGATCGACATGTTGTCGGTGTTCATCACCCCGTGGACGAAGCCGACCCGCAGCCAGTGGACCATCAGTTCGGCGGTGGACCGGCAGATTTCGGTAAACCAGCGGAGATACACCTCGGGTGTGGGTTCGCCCAGATGGGGGAAGCCGGTGCGGATGGTAAAGTCGGCTAACTGCTGCAGCAGCGAGATCTCGCCGCGGGCGGCGAGAATCTCAAAATTGCCGAAGCGGAGGAAGGAAGGCGCCAGGCGGCAGACAATGGCGCCCGGTTCCTCCCGGGGATGCCCGTCATAAAACATATCGCGCTCGACCGTTTCGCCGGTGAGGATCAGGCTGAGCGCCCTGGTGGTGGGCACGCCCAGGTGGAACATGGCCTCGCTGCAGAGGAATTCGCGCAGCGAGGAACGCAGCACCGCCAACCCGTCGGCGGTGCGGGAATAGGGGGTCGGACCGGCGCCTTTGAGCTGCAGGGTCCAGTACTCGCCCCGGCGGTTGACAACCTCGCCCAGGTTGATCGCCCGGCCGTCGCCCAGCTGCCCGGCCCAGTTGCCGAACTGATGGCCGCCGTAACAGGCGGCGTGGGGGTCCATGCCCGGCAGCTGCAGGTTGCCGGTAAACACTTGGGCAAAGGTTGCGGAACGGCAAGCGGTCTCGGAGAGATCCAGCAGGGCCGCGGCTTCCCGCGAATAGGCCACCAGCCGGGGCGCGGAAACCTGGGTGGGCAGCACGCGGGAGAAGCAGGCCCCGTGCACCTGACGTCGTCGATTCTCGGGCATTGGGTCGGCGGGCAGCAACCGGGTGAATCGGTTGTCGAACCGGAGGGCGGTGAGCGGGTCGGGGGGTTCCGGGGGGCGGCTCATGGTTGCGATCCTTGTCTGGTAGAGATGGTTAGGGCGATGCCGGCATGGTTCGGTTTGTCCCTTGGCGAAGGAGTTGCCTGTCCTGAAAATGTGGAGTATTGCTTGAGGCCAATGAAAACTATCAAACCCTATCTGGCCGGCTTGGCCGTGGTCTTTATCTGGTCGGGCTGGATCACCATTTCACGGTACGGCGTGCATTCGCAACTGCAGCCGGCCGATATCACCCTGCTGCGCTACTGGACCGCCCTGCTGGCGGTGTCGCCGCTGATCTGCCGTTACAACTGGCGGCAATTCCGGCTCCACCAGTATCTGGTGATCGGGCTGGGGGTCGGCTTTCCCTACACCATGCTTTCCTTCTACGGGCTCAAAGTCCTGCGCGCCGCCCATGCCGGGGTTCTGGTCAACGGCATGCTGCCGGTGCTGGGAGCCATCGCCGCCTGGCTGCTCTTCCGGCAGCGGATCGCACCCCATCGCTACCTGGCCATTGGCCTGATCTTTCTGGCCAATTTCGTCATGACCGGCGATACCGTGCTTGCCGTCGGTCAACCGGTGGGGATCGTCCTGCTGCTCACCGCCGCCGTCTGTTACACCGGCCATATGACCGGCATTCGGCTGTGGCGCATGGCCTGGCAGGATGTGGTGGTCATCGTGCCGACGGTCAACGTCCTGCTGTTCACCCCGCTCTGGCTGGTGTTTCCGACAAATCTGACCGGGGCATCCCTGCACGATATTGCCGTTCAGTCCATTTATCAAGGCATCATCGTCAATGTGATTGCCTTGGTCTGCGTGGCCTATGCCATCCGCCACCTGGGCACCATCACCGTGTCGCTGTTCATGAGTTTTGTGCCGGTGACCACGGCCTTACTGGCCTGGGCGGTGCTGGGCGAGGCCCTGGGCGGCTGGGAAATTGCCGGAATAATCGGCTGTTCGGCGGGCTTGCTGCTCTATGGTTGGGAGCGGTGATGGTGCCGGTGACCGCCCTGGAGGCGTTGGCCCAAGGCTGGCGGCTGGATCGATTCGATCTGTTGTGCTTGTCTTTGATCGGGAAGTAAGAGGATTTATAAAATGCGCATTTTTAGGTTGCCGACACCCTGCCGGGCGATGGACAAGCGTTTGGCCAGGCCGTAACTGAGGTCGATATCGCGGTTCCGTTCGAACGGTCCGCGGTCGGTGACCACGGCCTTGGCCTTCTCGCCGGTTTGCGGATTTTCCAGTTCCACCACTGTGCCGATGGCGATATCGCGGTGAGCGATGGTGGCGCCGTACATGTCGAACGGGTCGCCGTTGGCCATGAGCTTACCTTGATGATATTTGCCGTACCAGCTGGCGACCACGGCTTCTCCGGCATTATTGTCGCCCTGTTTGTTGCCGGTGGGGATGCGGAGCCGCTGGCCGACATGCAGGTTTCTGGGGTCGTTGATGCTGTTGAGCCGTAGAATCTCGGCCGGATCGACCTGGTATTTTTTTCGGGCCAGGTCCCAGACATTTTCCCCCTTTTTGAGGATATGGACCGTCTCTCTTTGCGGGGTGGCGGCCGAGGTTGGCGAAACCGGCTGTCGGGGTTGCCTGGAGGCTGCTTGACGGAGGGGTTGCTGCTGCAGTTGTTGCCCCATGAGCTCGCCGGTCTGCTGGTTCAGAAATTGTTGAAAACTCGATTGTATCGAAACGGTTGTGCCGGTTTTTATCGATCCGCTTCCCGTTCTGACCGTACCGTGGGACGCAGTTGAATGGTCAGTGCCGCCACGGATGGTGCTGCCGGCCATGATTGCTCCCGATCGAATTTTGTACTCCATCCCTGTTGGTCCCCTCCGGCGTTGAAGCAAGCTATCCCTGCCATCTTTATTCTATCGACCAGACGGTCGAGAAAATTTAGGGTGGCGTCCGAACGGCAAGGTTATTTCTTAACATATTGTTTTTATAGTATTTATTATATTTTCAACCCGGGCTATTATTCCTTAAGGATTCTTCGGCATTCGGCCGATAGAGAGATAACAGGAATATTTCGTGATGGGCAGGCCGGGTGACAACGCTTGGAATGAGTTTTATGGGGACCCCATCGCCGCGCTTCGATTGCATTTGATTAAGGGACTAATCATACATCCAAGGGAGGGATATATGCGATTCAGAATCACGAAAAATAATGAAGGTTCGGTCTATTCCATGATTGTTTCCGGCGAAATGGATGACGACGCTGGTTGGGATGTTCTCCAGATTGCGCAAACCATGCTGAATATGCCGCACTGCACCGAATTGATCATCGATCTCCGCTCCGCCATGATGGATGGGGATTTTTCCCTGTTCAATACGGACACGCTGGTTTCGGTTTTTGAAGAAGGGTTGCTGCGTAAAGACTGCGCCTTGGTGATCCGGTGCGGCGATGACCATGAAATTCGCCTCTGTTCCGATCAGCTGCTGCTGGAGCCGCCCGATCAGTTTACCAACGTGGGTATTAATGAAGCCAAATTTTACGGTCGAGTGATGAAGTGGCTTGAGCAGGAAGCCCGGTTTATGATCAATTAACCCCGCGTATCGGTTCTCTGCCGGTTGACGGCAGGGGCGCTGGTTATTGGTATGCCCTTCCTTGCCGCAGTCTGTCATGGCAAACAAACAAAAAAGAGCCCCCTGGCCGGAAACGACCAGGGGGCT
>CAIMMA010000332.1 GCA_903842475.1 uncultured bacterium | reverse complement strand
TGCTCAAAGGCATGAAGCTCGAAGACGCCAAGCGCCTGACCAACGACGACATCGCCAAGGCCTTGGGCGGCCTGCCCAAGGAAAAGATGCACTGCTCGGTGATGGGCCGGGAGGCCTTGGAGGCGGCGATCGCCGACTACACCGGCGCCATCCTGCCCATGGCCCAGGGTGAGGTGGTCTGCGAGTGCTTCGGGGTGACCGATCTGGAGATCATCCGGGCAGTCAAGGAAAACGCGCTCAAATCGGTGGAGGAGATCACTAATTTCACCAAAGCGGGCGGTGGCTGCGGCAAATGCGAAGGCCGCCTGCGCGAGCTGTTGACCGAGACCGTAGAGGGGCTTTCCCCGCCGCCGATCGGCATCAAACGCCAAAAACGGATGACCTCGCTGGAAAAGATCAAAAAAATCGAGGATGTCATTGAGCGCGAAATCAAACCGACCCTCAAAAAAGACGGGGGCGACATCGAGCTGATTGATGTCGATGGCGATTTCGTCACGGTTTCGCTCCGCGGCTCCTGCGCCGGCTGTCATTCATCGCGGACCACCCTGAAGGAATATGTGGAGAAAAAACTGCGCGAACAGGTGCTCGAAAGCCTGATCGTTGAGGAGGACAGATAATGGCCGGCCCCACCAAACAGGTCATCTACATGGACAACAATGCCACCACCCGGGTCGCCCCCGAGGTGTTGGAGGTGATGCTGCCCTACCTGACTGAATATTACGGCAACCCCTCCTCCATGCACACCTTCGGCGGCCAGGTCGCCCAGGCGGTCAACCAGGCCCGACAGGCCACCGCCGACCTGATCGGGGCGGACCCCGGAGAGATCGTCTTCACCAGCTGCGGCACGGAAAGCGACTCCACCGCCATCCTCTCGGCGATTCAGACCTTTCCGGAAAAAAACCATGTGGTCACCACCCGGGTGGAACACCCGGCGGTGAAAAATCTCTGCGACAACCTGGAGATCTTCACCGGTCGCAAGTACCACACCACCAGGTTGCAGGTCGAAGCCGACGGCACCCTGGACCTGCAGCGCTTCAAGGACAGCCTCACCGACGACACCGCCATTGTCAGCGTCATGTGGGCCAATAATGAGACCGGGGTCATCTTCCCGGTGGAACAAATGGCAGCAATCGCCAAAGATCGAGGCATACTCTTCCACACCGACGCAGTCCAGGCCGTGGGCAAAATCCCGATCAATCTCAAGGAAACGGCGATCGATTTTCTCTCCATCTCCGGCCACAAGCTCCACGCCCCCAAGGGAATCGGCGTACTCTATGTCCGCAAAGGCACCCCCTTTGTCCCGTTTCTCAACGGCGGGCACCAGGAACACGGCCGCCGGGGCGGCACGGAAAACGTGGCCGCGATCATCGGCCTGGGCAAGGCCTGCGAACTGGCGGCTTCCCATATGGTGGAGGAGAACACCCGGGTGCGGGCGCTCCGCGACAAACTGGAGCACGGTTTGCTGACCGCCATCCCCAAAGCGTTGCGCAACGGTCATGCCGAGCAGCGCCTGCCCAACACCAGCAACGTCAGTTTCGAATACGTCGAAGGCGAGGCCATCCTGCTGCACATGAACCAGCACAACATCTGTGCTTCTTCAGGCTCCGCCTGCACCTAGGGTTCACTTGAGCCCTCGCACGTCCTCCGGGCGATGGGAGTACCGTTCACTGCGGCCCATGGCTCCATCCGCTTCAGCCTGTCGGTCTACAACACTGAAGCCGAGGTGGATCTTGTCCTGGAAAAAATGCCGGCGATTATTGCCAAATTACGGGCCATGTCTCCTTTCTGGGAAGAAAACCTGTAAGCGTTTTTACCGGGGCCGCCTTTCTCAGGGCGGCCCCTTTTTTCACTTTTGACCAGTACCCCGCCTGCCCATGCGAATAATCGAGCCAAGCTTCACCATCCTTGACGAACTTGATCAGCAGAGTCTTCCTGTCCGCATCGAATACTGCGGTCGGATCTGCTATAAAAGCGAGCACCGGATCGACCGCGATTCCGCCATTCCTTTTGTTAAAAAAATGGCGGAACATGGCCACAATTCGGTACTGGAAATGGGTGTGGTCACCTTGGTTGTCACCTGCTCGAAACCGGACACGATCGCCGACCTGTTTTTCTGCCAGCCCAAATTTCTGCAGATCGACCACCTGGCCCCCCAACGATTGCTGATTACCGGCTCGATCCGAGCTTTTCGGGAAATGCGGCTCACCAGTCCCCAAGATGCTATCTCCCGGGCTATCGCCCTGTTCCTGGCCGAACGTCACCCCTATTTTTTCGAAACGCTCCCGATTGATTCCGACCTGACCCGACCTGTCGGCATCTCGATTGAAAAAATGGGGCTCAGGGAAGTCGAACAACTCATTGCCCCGCAATGCGCCAGACATCGGCATCTGGCGGTGAAGTTCATTGTCAACCGGGCCGTCACCCATGAACTGGTCCGTCATCGCCCGTGCACTTTTCTTCAGGAAAGCCAGCGGTACTGCCGGTATTCCGCCGATAAATTCGGCAACGAAGTCACTTTTATCAAACCAATTTTTTTTGCCGAAGGAAGTGAAGAATTCCGTATCTGGAAAGCCACGATGGAGACCACCGAGGCGCAATATCTTCGCCTGCTTGAGACGGCAACCCCACAGGCAGCCCGGACCGTCCTGCCCAACTCCTGCAAGACCGAAATCATTGTCTACACCAACCTGGTTGAATGGCGGCATATCCTTTTCCTCCGCACCTCAAAAGCAGCTGAGCCGTCGATGCGGGAAGTGATGATCCCGCTGCAGCACCAACTGCACCAGCGTTACCCCGTCCTTTTCCCTTGACGCACGCGCCTTGCCAGGCCGACCGATCGCGTCGAATGCCGGTTGCATCGCACCTCGAAAATAGCTATCCAGCTCCCTGCCACCGACGCCGGCTGTCCCCTTGATGTACGCAATTGATACTGCAACAAAAATTCCTGTTGTTTTTTTTACCAGATTCTTCTTTTATAGTACAATGCATGAAAAATAATCATTCTAGACCGAAGCATTAAGCCAACCGCCATCAGGCTCCCGCTATACCCAACTATGGTTATCAAACCAGGACAGCAGCAATAAATGGAAGCCAATAAAACCTCAATGAAAAGGACGGTGAAAGACCAGTCCGGCGCCGGAAAGCTGAAAATCGGCGAATTACTCAGTAAGGCCGGCTACATAACCGCTACGCAATTTGAGGAAGCGAAGGTTATTCAGAAAAAAACCGGTGAACGACTGGGCAGAATCCTGTTGGAAAGCGGCGCGATTGAACGAGACACCATCGCCAACTTTCTCAGCAGGATGCACAACTACACCATGGTGGTGATCGAACAGGAGGCGCCGAGCCGGGAAGCGCTCACCCTGGTCCCGTACGAGACCGCCAAACGTTTTCTGGCGTTTCCGTTGCGCTTGGCCGGCAACACTTTGCAGATCACCATGGCGGAGCCCACCGATGCCATGGAAGTCGAGCAGCTGCAAGACCTCGTCCAGAAAAATCTGACCGTCTGCGTCTCCACCGCCAAGGACATCATCGAGGGATATAAAAAATACTACCAGATCAGCGACGAGGAATATCACTCCTTCTTTAAATACGAAACCGAGGGTCCCGAAGAGGTCGGCATGACCGAGGTCGAAGACTTCGGGGCCCTGGTATCCGATGCGGCCGAGGAGTTCGAGATTGACAGCGGAGGTATCGACGAAGGCGGATTTGAGCAATTTTCCGCCTCGGATGCGCCCATCATCAAACTGGTCAACGGCATACTGGTCAAGGCGGTCCAGGATGGGGTCAGCGATATCCATATCGAACCGTTTGAAAAAACCATGCAGGTCCGGTACCGCAAGGATGGCGCCCTGTTCAAATCCATGAACCTGCCCCTGACCATTAAAAACGCCATGGCCGCCCGGATGAAAATCCTGGCAGGGCTCAACATCACCGAACGCCGGGTGCCTCAAGACGGCCGCATCAAAATCCGCCTGGGCCGGAACAAGGCGGTCGATTTCCGGGTCTCCACCCTGCCGCTGCTCTATGGAGAGGGGATCGTCCTGCGTATCCTTGACAAAGATTCGCTCAATGTCGACTTGACTAAACTCGGCTTCACCGAGGCCACCTTTGCCACCTTAAAGCGTTGCCTCAATCGCCCCCAGGGGCTCCTGCTGGTTACCGGCCCCACGGGTTCGGGCAAGACCGTCACCCTCTATTCCGCGCTCAACTCCCTCAATACCGAGGATATCAAAATCCTCACCGCGGAAGATCCGGTGGAGTTTAACTTCAAAGGCATCAACCAGGTCAACGTCAACCCCGAAGTCGGCATGACATTCGCCGCCGCCTTGAAAGCCTTCCTCCGGCAAGATCCCGATATCATCATGGTCGGCGAGATCCGGGATATCGAGACCGCAGAGATCGCCATGAAGGCCGCGATGACCGGGCATCTCGTCTTCTCCACCCTGCATACCAACGACTCGCCGGCCACGGTCAGCCGTATGGTGGACATCGGCATCCCCCCCTATATCCTGGCGTCCTCGCTCACCATGGTCCTGTCCCAGCGCCTTGGCAGGAAGTTATGCACGAAATGCAAAACCCCGGCGCAATACGACCATCAGACCTTGCTCAGCATGGGGTTCAAAGAGAGCGAGCTTGATGAGCTGCAATTGTTCAGGGCCAAGGGGTGCCAGGAATGCAACGGCTTGGGGTATCGGGGTCGGGTTGGTTTCTTTGAGCTCATGGAAGTGACCGAAGAAGTCGCCAAGGCAATTCAGGCCGAGGTTTCCGAGGAACAACTCCGCAAAGTCGCCATGCAGGAAGGCATGTTCACCCTGCGAGAAGCCGGGCTGCAAAAAGCCAGAGAAGGGGTCACGAGTATAGAAGAAGTCTTGAAACGGACCGTGGTCCATGAAGACAGCCTGCCCGCCTACCTGGTCAATCCGGATGTCGAGGAATATGAGGACGGCGACGTGATTATCCAGGAAGGAAACAAAGATAAAGATTTCTTCAAGCTGGTCAGGGGCAAAGTAGCGGTGCTCCGCTCCGGTAAAAAGATCGCCGAAATCACCGAACCTGGCGAATATTTCGGCGAGATGGCCGCCATTATCGAAGAGCCTCGCTCGGCCTCGATCATCTCCGCCGGTCGCTGCACCATCAAGCGGTATCCGGGCGAAAAACTCGGCGACCTCATCGAAAAATACCCGGAAGTCTCTCGGTACCTGTTCCGGACCCTGGTGGAGCGGCTGCATAAAACCGATCGCATCGTGGTGCAACTCGCCAGTGCCGCTAAAGCCCGTCCACCGCAGGTCGTCCGTCAAGCATGAACCAGGTTTCCGTTTATATCATCACCTATCATGAGGGTGAAAAAATTCGGGCAGCGATCAACTCGGTGCTCTGGGCCGATGAAATCGTCGTCGCCGATTCGCAAAGTCAGGACGACACCGTGGCCATTGCCACCGAACTGGGCGCTCGGGTGGTGCAGATTCCCTTCCGCGGCTTCGGCGATCTCCGCAACCAGGCCATGGCAGCCTGCAGCCACGAGTGGATTTTTTCACTCGATGCCGACGAACGCTGCACCCCCGAGGCGCGGGACGAGATGCTCGCCTGCCTGCAGGACCCTAAAGCCGAAGCCTACTATATCCCTCGCCGAAATTTTTTCATGGGCCGATGGATGCGCTATTCCGGATTTTACCCGGATTACCGCCAACCGCAGCTTTTCAAAAAAGGGGCCCTGGTGTTTAAAAACGATCCGGTGCATGAAGAATTCACCATCGTATCCAAGCTGCCGGTCGCCTACCTGCGCAAACCCATCTGGCAGTTCCCCTTTAAAAATCTTGAAGAGGTGGTGCACAAGGCCAATAAATACTCCACCCTCGGGGCCGAGAAACTGGCGCAGCGAGGCCGGGAAGGTTCCCTGGCCACGGCATTGCTCCACGGACTCTGGTCCTTTTTCCACATGTATCTGATCAAACGCGGCATCCTGGATGGTTGGCCGGGCTTTGTGATTGCGCTGGGCAATTTCGAAGGGACTTTCTATAAATATGCCAAACTCCACGAACGCCAGGCCGACTGGGCCCCGCCGCCCTCCCCGCCCCTGAAGCGTTAGCCGATTGGTTCCCTAAGGTGCTGATCGAGCCCCCGCTCGCATCGGGTGTGTTTTTCTGCAATCGTTGCCTTGAGCAGCGCGTCGTTGACTGCCAGCCGATCACGGGTATTGATTGGATGGTGGAGGTGATACCCGAGCCCATAGAATTTCAGGTCTTGTCTCCTGATACCGGTATTGAGAAGACGTGCGGCAAATTCCGAGTCTTCCCTGCCCCAGCCGATAAAATCCTCGTTAAACCCGTTGACCCGCTGGGCATCTTGTTTCCAGAAGGCAAAATTACAGGTTTTCACCCCACCCAACCTCCGGCTTTTAAAAGAAAACAATCGCGCCAGCACGGCTGAGCGCAGACAGTTCTTTTTATTTTCAACGCCTCTGGCAAGCATGGGCAGTCGAAATCGACCGCTCGCCAACGCCTGCGCCGACAGTTCCGGGCCCAACAGCGCCCGGCTGCCCTGGACAAAAAAACCGGATTGGGCGAACAATTGATGATCCGCGACAAAGTGGGGTTCCAGCACGATATCACCATCAATGAGGATAATATAATCGCCCCCGGCCCTGGCAATGGCTTTATTCCGGCTTCGGGCCGAACGAAAGCCCAGGTCTTCCTGCCAGGAATGGATCACGGGAACAGGCGATGATGCGCCGAATGCTTCCACCAATTCAGCGGTATCGGGTCTTGAACCGTCATCCGCCACCACGATTTCCTTGGGTAGCAGGGTCTGGGCAAGCACACTGCGCAGCGAGAGCTGCAGTGCCTCTTTCCAGTTATAGGTGGTGATGATCAGACTTATCTGCATCAACGCGCCTTGCCCGGGTCGGCATCTGCAACCAATTCCATGACCTTTTCAAAAACCGTGGCTACCGTAATCCCTTGCATGCAGCGCAGATGGTCGCAGGTTCTTTTCCGGCAACAGAGACAGTCGAGCCCTTCCGCCCGGACCACCGCATGGTGCACCCGATAGGGGCCGACTCGCTCGGGATGGGTCGGCCCGAACAGGGCCACCACCGGGGTACCGGTCATGGCAGCCATGTGCATGGGGCCGGTATCCAGTCCCACATAGGCCGACGCCCTTTTCATCAAGGCCACCGATTCGGTCAGGCTCAACCGGCCGGCGGCGACAGTAGCCCGTCCGGACATTTTTTCGGTGATCGCGTTGATATACGCCAGATCGCCGCCACTCCCCCCAAAGACCGGCCAGAAGCCCGCCCTCAGGAGCTGATCGCAGAGTTCGCTCCACCGCGGCGCTAACCAGAATTTCGATTGCCAGCGGGCCGTGGGATTGACATAGACAAACCGATCCGCCGCCCCGATCCCTTCCGCGATCAAAAAATCAGCGACCCGCTGCGCATCGGTCGAGCTCGAACACAGGTGGAAATCGGCTGCGATCGCCTCGCAACCGAGATAGTCACAAAAGAGCAGGTTCTTATCGACCGCATGCACCGCATCGGCTGTAATTGCAATACGATCGTGCTGAAAAAAGGCGTTCAGCTCCCGGGCATCGCCGAATCCGATCCGCACGCCCCCGGGATTCATTAAGGCCAAGAGACCGCTGCGAAACGAGGCGTGCAGATCGAGCACCAGATCATAGGGCTCGGTGTGAAAGGCGGTGCGTAATTGCCGTAGGACGCTTGCGGTGGCGACAAAGGCCTGAAAATACGCAAGCCGCCCGGAATCAGGGCTGCTGGTCGAGGGGATATGGATGGGATGAACCGTGTCCACGGCGAGATCCCGGGCGACCAGGGCGGCAAACCCCTGCTCGACC
>CAIMMA010000331.1 GCA_903842475.1 uncultured bacterium | reverse complement strand
GCAGCCCACGTTCAGGCAGTCACCTCCCATCAGATGCCGCTCGATCAGCGCCACCTTCGCGCCCAGGCCAGCAGCGCCGGCAGCAGATATCAGCCCGGCGGTGCCGGCACCGATCACCACTAAATTGTAGCGCCCGGTTGGTTCCGGATTGACCCAATCCGGGGGGTGCACATTGGCAACCAGCGTTTGGTTAAAGGAATCGGTGGGTAATATTTCCGGATAAGACGCCATAGCTGTCACTCCATTCAAATGGCAATCGATAGATTGATTGGGGGTTCTCGTTTTCGACGCAACGTCCCGTGATGTGGCGTCGAAAACGAAGTGGTAGTGCCTGTAGATCCCCATTACATTTCCAAAATTCGGCCAACTTTTTTGCAAAAAATCTGTTAACGTTTCATCGAGTTGGCAAAAGGACGAGAATCATTTGCATCGCTCATCCCGGTGTGGTACGAAACACACCTGATGCTCGCAATTACTCTCTTTGGTCGTCAACTTTTTCCAAAAGCGCCTTGCATTCCTCTAACCGGTAAATCGCCCTGACCTTCTCCGCTGTTCGGCGGAAGCCGCCGGCCGCCCTGCCACACCGGTCGTGTGGACGAGGACTTCAGGTTATTTGCAATCCCATCCCTTTTTCAGATATATATCGCCATGAATACCATCAATTATCGAGAGATTCCTTATAATTTCACTTCCGCCGATGACCGACTGATCATCAAGCACCTCTTCGGTCCCGCAGTCTGGGACGATCTTGAAGAATTGCGCAGTCAGCGGGTCACCGGTCGTTCGGCCCGGCTGGTGATGCGGTGCATGGGCGACCTGTTCATTCTCCACCGCAATCCTTTTCTGTATCAGGAGCTGATCGATTCGCCCCGTCGGCGGTTTTCCTTCTTTAACATTATGAAGAAGGATATGGATCTTATCGAAAATACGGCAAAAAAAGTAAGTGTTGATCATGAGCGCAGCAGCAAGGTGCTCAACCTGGTCAGCCTTTGCCGGGAACAGGTCAAGCATCTGCAGAAAGAAATCAGCGGGGCCGCCACCACCCGCGCCAAGATTCGCAAACGGCTCGGAGCGATCATCGGGGAAGATAATGTCTGCTTTGATCCCTTTTCCCTGATCAGCCATGCCACCGATGCCACCGACTGGCGGCTGTATCTGCCGGTGGCCGTGGTCCGGCCGGTGACCGAGGACCAGATGCCCCCCTTGCTGGATGCCATCGGCGACCTGGGCCTGCATGTGATTCCGCGCGGCGGTGGTACCGGTTTGACCGGAGGTGCCGTGCCGGTGCACAGCGGCTGCGTCATGATCAACACCGAGAAGCTCAACCGCATCCATGGCATCGAATATCGTCCTTTTTGCGGAGACGATCAGGCCTGCTCGCAAATGGCGGTAATTCGGCTCGAGGCCGGGGTCATCACCCAGGATGCCATGGCCTATGCGGATCAGCAGGGCTTGGTGTTCGCCACCGATCCGACCAGCGCCTGGGCCTCGACCATCGGCGGCAACATCTCCGAAAACGCCGGCGGCAAGACCGCGGTGCTCTGGGGGACGGCCATCGACAATCTGGTGGCGTACACCATTGCCATGCCCGGGGTCGGCAACCTGCAGGTGCGCCGGGTCAATCATCCGATGCGCAAGATTCTGCCCGACGATCAGGTCGTCTATGAGGTCTTTGACTCCCGGAACGCCTTGCTGCGTCGAATTGAACTGCGGGGCGACGAGATCCGCAAGAAGGGATTGTGGAAGGATATCACCAACAAGGCGCTAGGCGGCCTGCCCGGAGTGCAAAAGGAAGGGACCGACGGGGTGATTACCTCGGCGGAATTCGTCCTCTACCGGGCCTATGAGAAAAAGCTGACCTTCTGTCTCGAATTTTTCGGCGAGGATATGGACGAGGCCAGCCGGGTGATCGTCGAAATCTCGGAACAATTCGTCAATCGCGGCGAAGAGGCCCTGATGGCGCTCGAGCACTTCGACGAGGAGTATATCCGG
>CAIMMA010000330.1 GCA_903842475.1 uncultured bacterium | reverse complement strand
TTAACGGACATTGGGAAACAAAGGTTGCAGAGTCTGGGATATGAGGTGTCGATTCACTGCAGCAGCCAGGCGGCATTGGCCGCTTTTCAAGAGAAGCCCCATCGGTACGATGCGGTCATCACCGATTTGAACATGCCTGACCTCAATGGCATGGAATTGGCGAAAAAAATAAGCGCGATCCGGCCGGAAGTTCCGATCATCCTCTGCACCGGTGATCGCTCCGCATTTACCGACGAGCAGCTTCTTGCGAGCGGGATAGGGGAGATCGTCCTGAAGCCCTTGTTCAAGAAAGACCTGGCAGTGCTGCTTGCCAAGATTTTTTGTTGAGTTATTTGTCCAGGGATATGGTCTGGTAAACGAACGTTTTGATCCGGGGTATTGGCCCGACCGAATTTTTGTGTGTAAAATAACCTTAGGGGGAACCATTGCTAGACAGCCAAATGGCCAATATGGAATCCGGATATTCCATTCTGATTATCGAAGACGAACTTTCAGTGGGCCAGTGCATGGCGACGATTTTAGAGCGGGAAGGGTTCGATGTCCGCATAGCCCCCGACGGTCCCACCGGCCTGGCGTTCATTCGCGACAAACGGCCCGACTTGATTTTATGCGATATTCTGATGCCGGGGATGGATGGTTATGAATTCCACGCCACGGTCAGCAGAGAACCGCAATATGCCGATATCCTTTTTGTCTTTGTCTCGGCGTTATGCGATCCTTTGCAGGTGCGCAAAGGCATGCTCGCCGGGGCCGACGACTATCTGACCAAGCCTTTTGCCGCAGGCGAGCTGGTGCAGGCAGTGGTCAGCCGGCTGCGAAGAGGGAAGATGCTGCAGCAGCGATCCCAGCCCACTTTCCTGGTCACCGAGGGGCATCTCAGCCTGCTGCGACAGGTGACCCGTCGTGAACGGCAAATTTTGCTTCTGGTCGCCCAAGGCGTCACCTCAAAGGAAATCGCTGATCAATTGTGCATCAGCCACAGAACGGTTGAAGTGCACCGCACCCGATTAATGCAAAAGCTCGGCGCTTCCAATGCGGTGGCCTTGTCCCATTGGGCCTTGATTATCGAACAGCTGGGCTATCCCAAAGAAATCAGAGAAGCCGGGTAGGCGTTGGTCCCGCCGGCTTTTTCCTCGAATCGTTTTTCCCCGGATCACCCCGAGGCGCCAAGTGCGCCGCCCGGCCGCCTTGGTGCGGCTGACCCGGGTTTCGCCAATCCTTCCACCGGCCATATTTCCCCTGCATTTTTCTGCGTAATTCCGTACAATAGCCACAGAAGATTCCGTCTCGCCATCGTCACCGGTGCCCTGGCACCAGGAGGGAGCTGTCATGAAAGGGAAACTGGTCATTGTAATGGTGGGCCTGCCGGCCCGGGGTAAATCGACCATGGCGCGCAAGCTTGGCCGCACCCTGGAGCTTGACGGGATCAGAGTGAAAATTTTCAACAACGGCGAACTGCGGCGCAAACTCGACACCAGCGAAAACACCTCGTCCTCGGAATTTTTTTCACCCTCCAACCTCCGGGGCAAGGAACTGCGGGAACAGATTTCGCGGATTAATATCGAGGAGGCCCAGGCTTTTCTCCATGATTCGGGCGAGGTGGCGATCATGGATGCCAGCAACGTCACCCGGCAGCGCCGACGGAGCATTGCCGAGGCTTTTCCCGATCTGCCGCTCTGTTTTGTTGAGTGTCTCAATGCCGACGAGGAGGCCCTGGAGGCCAATCTGGAGCGCAAGGCCGGTTTAAAAGAGTTCCGTGATCTGCCCCGGGAAAAGGCCCTGGAGAGCTTCCTCAAACGGATCGCCTACTACGAATCGATCTATGAGCCGCTCGATATCGAGGCCAACCGTATCCTGGTGGATTCGTTCGACAACTGTATCCTCCAGGAGCAGATCACCGATGTCCTGCCCTACTACGACCGTATCCGCGACATCATCACCACCCGGGTGGTGCGCAACCTCTTCCTGGTGCGGCACGGCGAAACCCTGTACAATCTGGAGGACCGCATCGGCGGCGACTCCGACCTCACCGACAAGGGCCGCGAGCAGGCCAATGCCCTGGCCGAGCACTTTGCCACGGTGCGAATCCCCATCATTTTCACCAGCAATTATACCCGAACCCTGCAGACCGCCACCCCCATCGCCGAGCGGCAGGACCCCTGTTCGATCATCGCCCTGCCGGAATTCAACGAGATCCACGCCGGGGTCTGCGAGGGGATGACCTACCAGGAGATTCGCCGGCAGATGCCGCATGTCGCGAAAGCGCGGGGGCCGAACAAGTACCGTTATGTCTATCCGCAGGGCGAAGGCTACAAAACCATGGAGGACCGGGTGCATCGAGGGTTGAAAAAGGTGTTCTTTCTCAACAACTATGATGAAAATATCATGATCGTCGGCCACCGGGCGGTCAACCGGATGATCCTCTCCAGCTTCCTTTCCCGGCAGGAAGAAGAAATTCCCTATGTCTACATGCCCCAGGATCGCTACTATCATATCCAGATCGACCCGCATAAACGGATTTTCGAGCTGGTCCCCTATAAGAGCACACCCGGTGTGGGGGGGGGCTGGTAGCCGTACGACGGTCCGGTTTTACGGAGTGGTTGTTTTTTGGTGTGGGTTGTTCAATTTATTGCAGCGTGGTGGTGTCGTCGTCGGAGAAACCGTGCTGGATGCCGTGTTTTTCTTCTTTTTCCGCAAGCTGCGCCCTGGTTTCTTCTTCGGAGAGACCCAGCGAACGGGCCAGGTCGGCGATGTCGTAGCAGGGGCTGCCGTCCGGTCCGTAGCGCTGCGGCTGCAGTTCGGGGAAATTCTCCCGGGTGGCATGGCCGCTGGCCTGCTGCAGGAGTTCTTGGATTTCAGGCGGTCCGTAGATGAGCAGCCACTCGACCGCTTGCGACCAGATTTCGCTGTCCACGGTCGGATGCCGGAGGATTTCCAGGGCCGATTCCAGGGACCATTGCTGTTTAAATGCTGTCATAGGTTGCTGTCTCATGGTTGTGCGATGCTGCCGCGCCCTGTCGAATGGGTCGGGGCGCCTTGGTTATCCCGCATGCCGGCATGCAACTTTTTGGGTTCGGGAGGCTTTTCTCTTTGGCGGGTGTACTGGCTGCCACTATAATACAACCAATCGTCACGGCAATCTATTCAGCAAAGGAGCAGGCAATGGGTGTGGATAACGTTTTTTTACTGGAGGCCCTGGAGTGGTTCGATGAAAGCGGCAAGGAGTTGCTGCACCGGCTGCCGGAACAGGGATCGGGGGAAATTAAATTCGGGGCGCAGTTGACCGTGCGGGAAAGTCAGGCCGCGGTGCTGTTTTACAAGGGCAAGGCCTGCGATGCCTACGGGCCTGGCCGCCATACCCTCAAAACCGGCAATATCCCGATCCTCACCAAGCTGCTGTCGGCCCCCTGGGGGATGATCAGTCCGCTGCGGGCCGAAATCTTTTTTATTAACCTCAAGGTTTTTACCGATCTCAAATGGGGCACCCGCGATCCGGTGGCCTTCCGCGACGCCGAGCTCGGCCTGGTCCGTCTCCGCGCCCATGGTGTGTTTAATATCCGGGTGGCGCAGCCGGTGCTGCTGATCAACAGTCTGGCCGGCACCATGGGCCGCTACACCACCGAACAGGTCGAGGACTACCTGCGTCAGGTGATTGTCAGCCGGTTCAACGATTACCTCGGCGAGCATCTCAAAAGTTTGTTCGACCTGCCCGGCCGATTCGACGATATCGCCGAGGGGCTGCAGCAGCGGCTGGCCCAGGATTTCGCCCGGTTCGGCCTGGTTCTGGATGGGCTGTACGTCACCTCGATCACCCCGCCTGAGGAGGTGCAGCAGGCCATCGATGATCGCTCGCGGATGAGCGTGATCAAGGATATGGATAAATTTGTACGGATGAAGGCCGCCATGGCCATGGAAAAAGCGGCGGCCAGCGGCACCGAGGCCGGAGCCGGTCTGGGCCTGGGCTTGGGGATGATGATGCCGGCCATGTTTGCCAATCTGCCGTCGAGCGGCACCCCTCAGGCCGCCGGAACCGGGGAGGCCATGGTCCGGTGTTCGGACTGCGGCATGATGATCCCGGCCAGCGCTCGATTCTGCCCCTTTTGCGGGCATCAGCAGCTGCTCAACCAACAGTGCGACAATTGCGGTAAGAATCTGATGCCCGGGGCGAAATTCTGTCCGCGCTGCGGGCATTCCACCGAGGAGCGTGCCCTGGAGATCGTCTGTCCCCATTGCCATACCGCCAATCTGCCCAAGGCGGTGTTCTGCAACCAGTGCGGCGAAAAAATGTAATGATATGATGGGTTTTTGTTGTACATCAGAGCTGCGTTCGAGTTGATGGATATCCAGGTCGTCCAGAACTGCCCGCAGTGCGGGGCTGCGGTGGTGCTTGCCGAGACGGCTCGATTACTCACCTGCACGTATTGCGGCACCAAAAATTATCTGCAGAGCCGCGGCCCGTTTCGCTACACCCTGCCCGGGGGACAGCAGCCGGCAGCGTCGTTGCTGGCCCCCTATATCCGTTTCAAAGGCACCATCTTTCTGGTGACCGACAAGGGGCTCGAGCATCGGGTGATCGATACCACCCAGGCCGCCAATCCGGTACCCGGCCTGCCGCCTTCGCTGGGGGTTCGGCCCCAGGCCATGCAACTGCAGCGCATAGATCCGCACGGGGCGTCCCGCTACCTGCCGCAGACCCTCAAAGCCAGCGCTATCTTGGAAAAGGCCGCCGCCATCGGCAACCTGACGGCCCGAGCGGGCAAGGATCTCCATCATCGCGCCTATATCGGCGAGACCCTCAGCTATATCTATCTGCCCCTGGTCGCCAAGCAGGAGGCCCTGTTTGACGGGGTGACCGACATCCGGCTCGCCGGCTTCGAAGACTTGTCCGGGCACCCCTTGCAGGGTGCGAAGTACGATCCGGATTGGCAGGTGCGGTTTCTGGCGACGCTTTGCCCCCAATGCGGCGCCGGTCTGGAAGGGGCAGGGGACTGCCAGGTGATGACCTGCGCCAACTGCCAGACGGCCTGGGGCTTCGGGCCGGAGGGCTTGATCGGGATCGACTGGCTGCTGCACCCCGGCAATACCGCCACCCCGCTCTATCTGCCATTCTGGCGGATTGCCGCCCATATTCCGGTGCTTTCCATCGACAGTTTTGCCGATTTTGTGGTGCGGACCAATCAGCCCTTTCTTCCCCGGCCCGGGTGGCGGGAACGGATCATGAGCTTCTGGATACCGGGGATCAAGCTGCGGCCGAAGATTTTTCTGCAGGCCGGACGCCAGGCCACTTTGGGGCAATGGCGGGTCAGTCCGGTGAGCGGCAGCGTGGTGCCGAATTTGTTTCCGGTGACCTTGCCCGCCTCGGAGGCCCTGCAAGCGGTCAAGCTCATTCTGGCCGCAGCCACTGCCAGCCCGCGGCTGGTCTTCCCGTATCTCCCCCAAGTGGAGTTGACCGAGATGACGATGCAACTGGTGTATTTACCGTTTGTCGACAAGGGGCACGACTGGGTGCAACCGGATACCGGGGTGGTTATCGGCAAAAATATCCTCCAGTTGGGCCGCTCGCTGTAGTTTTGACAGGCATCCGCCACCATGGTATAGCAGGGCCTGATGGCGGGCTTCCTGGTAATGGGCTGTTTTTTTCTTTTGGTATTCGAGTGTATGAACGAACATGAACAGTTTATGGCGGCCGCCCTGGACGAGGCGCGGCAGGCCTTGGCCGACGGCGAGTTTCCGGTGGGCTGCGTCATGGTGGCCGATGGGCACATCGTGGCCAGGGGGCGGCGGTACAACAGTACCGAAGGCCGCCGCAATGAGATCGACCACGCCGAAATGCTTGCCTTGCGGTCGCTGATCGCCGAGCAACCGGACCTGGATCTGGCCAAGGTCACGGTCTACTCGACCCTTGAACCCTGCCTGATGTGCTACACCACCCTGCTGCTCTCCGGAGTCCGCTCTTTTGTGTGGGCCTATGAGGATGTCATGGGTGGCGGGGTCAACCTGCCCCTGTACATGCTCAACACACTGTACGCGCAGATGCGGGTCCACCTGCTCGACAGGGTGTTGCGTACCGAAAGTCTGCAGCTTTTTCAGCAGTTTTTCCAAAACGGCACCTACTGGCAGGACAGCCTGCTCGCCCGCTATACCCTGGCCCAACCCCTGGAGGCGCGCAAGCCATGAACAACGGACCCATCGCCAGAACCGTGGATTTTCAGCCAGGGGAGCGCAACGTCTTTTTCCACCTGCTCACCGCCTGCAATCTCGCCTGCCGTCACTGCTACATCAATCCCG
>CAIMMA010000329.1 GCA_903842475.1 uncultured bacterium | reverse complement strand
TGGTACCTGTTCGGTCTCAGGGTACCGATGACCCCGGGGATCATTCCCTCCAAACGTCATGATTTAGCGGTGAATATCGGGGAAATGGTAGGCCGCCATCTTTTGACCGGCAGAGATATCGGCAGCGCTATATCGGACGAGCCTTTTCAGGAACACCTTGCCGTGCTCGTCGATCGTAAGGTCCAGGAGATGCTCAGGCGCGATCTTGGTCCTTTGCCCGAAATCATTCCGGAGCGGTTCAAAGCCTATCTGCAGATCGGGGTCAAGACCCTGAAATACCAACTGGGGGATGGGGTCAACCGCTACCTGGACAGCGCTGCTTTCGAGGAGAAAATCACCGCTGCGATTCTGGACCGGCTCGACGACCTTGCCGACCGGGAGCTCAACAGTCTGCTTGCCCCTGAAAATCGTCAGGCTATCTATCTTCTGCTCAACGGGGTCCTGAACGACGTGCTGGCCAGCGACCGAACCGAAACCTGGCTGGCCGAATATATGGTGGTTGCGCTGCAGCGCTCGGCGGCCCAGGGACGGACGATCGGCGATCTGCTCCCGGAGCAGCTGAGCACCCTGCTGGAGCGGATAATCCGTAACCAGTCGGCCTCGATCCTGGCGGCGATGGGTCCACGGTTGTCCGATCCGGTCTTGCGTCAAGAGGTCGTCCGGGGCATGTCCGGGGCCATCGATCACTTCCTCGCATCCCTTGGGCCAGTGGGCGCAATGGCCCGAGGTTTTTTTGAAATCGACACTTTTGAAGAGAAAGTCGGCGAATACCTGGTGGAAAAAGAGGAAGCGCTGATCGCCTGGTTGCAAAACCCCGAGGTTCAGGAGCGGATGGCATCGGTTTTGGCGGAAAGTATGGAGACGCTTCGTCAGAAACCGTTGGCGGAACTGCTGGCCGGGGTTGATGCCGACCGATTGGGGGAGATGTGTCGGACGTGCGCCGGGCAGTTGCTGGCGGTTTTCAGGGCAGAGGGCACTCGGGCCGGCTTGGGTGCCATGCTGCACGTCGGGATGGAGGAGCTGCTGGACGGGGGGCAGCGTCGTCTGGGCACGCTGGCCGAAAGTTTTTTTCCAGGGGCAAGCGGCCTGGATATGCGCGATGCCCTAATCCGGGAGTGCCTCGCCTTGTTTCGTGCAAACAAGACGGAGCGGTTAGTCAACTCCATGATTCATGCCATGGTTGATGCGCTGCTGGCCCGTCCGGTCGGCAGGCTCTACGATCTGGTGCCCCATGGTGTCCGGCAGGGGGTCACTGAATTCATCATCTTGACCGCCAATCGGATGTTATTGCAGGAGGTGCCGGGGGTGGTCGAATCCCTGAACATCAGACGAATGGTGACCGACAAAGTCGATTCGCTCAACCTGCTGCAGCTGGAACGGCTGCTGCTTTCGATCATGGAGGAACAGTTCAAGTATATCAACCTGTTCGGAGCATTGCTGGGGTTTGTCTTGGGGCTGATCAACCTCGCGCTGGTCAAGTTTGTCTGACGTTTTCGGTTGATCGCTCCAGGTGCGGCAAAGCTCGCGTTGCGGGAGGCTGAATACCCCAAAGGCCGTGTTTCCTTAGGGAAACACGGCCTTTGGGGCATTGTGCACAAGAAATCAGTGGGGCTTACGGGGCCACCGGGTGGAGTTCAACCCTTCGGTTTTTTTGGCGACCGGCCGAAGTGGCATTGTCGCCGATCGGATTTTCCTGGCCGAATCCCTTGGCGGTCAATCGCTCCGCTGCGATTCCTTTGTCAATGAGGGTCTTGACCACGGCCTGGGCGCGGAGCAGGCTGAGGGCCAGGTTGCTTTTAGGGTTTCCGGCGGAATCGGTGTAACCGGCCACCTCCACCTTGACGGGCGCTGACTGGGCCAGAGAGCCGGCCACCTTTGCCAGTATTTTTTCGGAATCCGGCAGCAGGTCCGCGGTGCCTGACTTAAAGGTCACGCCGTCCAGAATGATTCCTTTGGCGGCAGGGCAACCCAAACCATTGACCGGCGCTCCTGCAGGGGTCTCGGGGCAGAAATCAGCCGCATCGGCAATGGTGTCATGGTCGCGGTCCGGCGCCACCTTGCTGTCCGGCTGGGGCACTGGTTGCTGAGCAATCGGCTTAGCTTGGTTTTTCAGGACATCCAGCTCCTTTTGGAGCGCGTCTTTTTCCGTCTGCAAGGCCTGCATTTTCTGATCTGCCGCCTGGGCTTGCTCCGCCTTGGTCTGCATGGCGGCATTGACCTCGGCCAGATTCTTTTTGATCTGCGCTCCGGCGGTCTCCGTCTGGGCGACTTGGGCGCGGAGCGTTTCGATCTGCTGGTTCAGGTTAGGGATAAGATCCTGCTGCTGTTGCAAATGATTTTTATCCATCAACTCTTTGTTCCGGCTCTGGGCAGCTGCCAGTTCGGTTTCCAGCGATTTGACTTTCCCGGCGTTGACGGCCGACTGCTGGTCCAGGTTTTTCAAGGCCGACTCAAGCTCGGCAACCTTTTTCTCGGCCGCCTGTTTGGCGGTCTGCAGCGCCTGCACCGTCGCGGTCTCGGTTTTTAGTTGGGTCTGCAGTTGGACGATCTGTTCATCGGCATTGGCCAGGGTCTTGAGTTTGGTTTCCGCCAGCGTCAAGGCGTCGGTTTTCTCGGCAAGCGATTTTTGCAGAGGCGTCACCTCTTTGGCCAGGGCTTCCGCGGCGGTCAGCTTACCGGTCAGGTCGGTTTTTTCCGTTTCGAGGAGTTTGACGGCACTGGCTTGCGCCTCGTTCTGGGCGGTCAAGGCCTGGGTTTTGGTCTGCAGTTCCCCGGCTTGGGCCTGGAGCGCGGTCAGCTCTTTGCCTTGTTGCTCGGCAATGGCCAACGCTGCGGTCTTTTCCTCCAGCGATTTGGTGAGTTCGCTGTTTTTCGCTTGCAGCGGAGCGAGATCCTTGAGTTTGGCTTCGGCATCCGCCAGGGCCGCTGATTTTTCCTCATACGCGGCTTTGAGGGGTTGCAGGGCCCTCTGGTCGGCCTGCAGGGCGTCTATCTGGCTGGAGAGTCCGGTTATTTGATCGTTTAAGGAGGTGGTCTTGGCCAGCAGTTCGGCGGTTTTGGCCTGGCTGCCGGCCATGGCGGCTTCCTTGTCGTTGAGCTGGTTTTGCAGGGTATTCTTGCTGTCCAGGGCTGCTGTCATTTTTTTCTCGGCTTCTGCGACGGTGGTTTGGGCCAGCACCTGGGCGGCCTCGAGTTCCGCTACCTTTTTCTGCGCAGCCTCAGCGGCTGTCTTGGATTGGTTTATTGCTGCCGCTGCCTGGCTGTCTTTTTGGGTGAGCTCGGCCACCTGCATTCGCAGTTGTTCGATTTGAACGGCGGACGCCTGCTTGATCTGTTCGAGTTCCTGGTTACGCTGGTCGAGGATGTTCTGGACGGTGGCCGCTGCCTGGGGCTGGGCCGACACTTCCTGCTTGAGCGCCTGGATCGTTTGGATGGCATTGGCCAGGGCTGCGGCTTTTTCCTGTAAGGTTTTTTCCAGCACTGCTTGCTGCTGCTCGAGGGCGGCGCGTTGGTGCTCGATTTGCTGATTTTCCTGGGTTTGGGACGCTAGTTTCAGGGCGGCTTGCGCAAGTTCGGCCTTGGCGGCTTCCAGTTGGGCGGAGGTTTCCGAATGCTGCGTCTTCAGCGAGTCGATGGCGCTGTGCTGCTCGTTGACCAATTGTTGTACGCTGGTCAGTTCAGCCTTGGCGGCTTCCAGTTGGGCGAAGGTTTCCGAATGCTGTGTCTTCAGCGAGTCGATGGCGCTGTGCTGTTCGCTGACCAATTGTTGCACCTTGGTCAGTTCGGTTTTGGCCGCTTCCGATTGCGCGGCGGCTTCCACGAGTTGTGCTTTCATCCGGTCGGCTTCGCCGCGCTGTTCCTGGACTTGTTGCTGCAGATTTTGCTGCAGGGTTTCTTTTTCCTGGAGGGCTTGTTGGGCAAGTGTAGCGGCGGAATTCAATTTTTTAAGGTCGCCGTTTAACTGATCGATCGCCTTTTGAGCATTCGCCAGGTCGGTTGCGGTCCGTTCTTTGTCAGCGGTCAGCGCGTTTATTTGCGCCTGGGCTGCCTGCAGCA
>CAIMMA010000328.1 GCA_903842475.1 uncultured bacterium | reverse complement strand
TGATTTACGAGACGATTCCAGCCGAGGGTGGCGCCGTAGATTGAGGGATAAAAATGGTTGCCAGAACCAAATCTTTTAAAAAATTCCATAACCGGTTGCGCCAATACCGGCCAGCCGGGCAGGCAAAGAAAAAGCTGCAATAGCGTGAGGTCCCACCATGAGCGAATACCAGTACTACGAATTTCTCGCCGTCGACCGCCCCTTGTCGGCACGGGAGATGGACCACCTGCGGGCGGTTTCCACGCGGGCGCAAATCACCCCGGTCAGTTTTATCAATGAATACAACTGGGGTAATTTTAAAGGCGATTCCATGGAATTCATGCGCCGTTTTTTCGATGCCCATGTCTATCTTGCCAATTGGGGTGAGGCGCTCTTCATGGTGCGGCTGCCTTTGGAGGCCATCGAGGAACAGACAATCACAGCATTTTGCACAAACTCGCATCTCACAGCCGAAAAACTGCCGCACCACTGGCTACTGACCTGGTCGCTTCTTGGGGACACAGAGGATTATGATCCTTCTGATTTTGTCGAAGAGACGGGCTGGATGGCTCGTCTTGCCCCCGTCCGGGAGGAACTGCTGCGGGGCGATCTGCGCAGCCTCTATATCGGCTGGTTGCGGGCCGTAAGCAGTGGGGAAGTGGGAGACGATAATCCGGAACCGCTGGCGTTGAAGGGCTTAGGGGAATTGACCCTGCCGCAGCAGGCCCTGTCCGAATTGCTAGTAGTCGATCAGGATCTGTTGGCCGGTGCGGGTATCGGTAATCCGCCTCTGCAGTTGGCAGAAGTGAACACCACGGTTGTGGATGCATGGCTGGACCAACTGCCCCAACCTGAGATCAAAAAATACCTGCGGTTGCTGCTTTCCGGGAAAGGGGTTGAGGCTGAACGGGAATTGAAACGGCACTGGGCCGCCTGGCAAGCCGAACAGATACCGGAGGTGCAAGGAACTTGTCGGACCGTTGTCACGTTAGAGCAATTGGCCGAGCAGGCGAAGGAGCGCAGACTCCGCAAAGAGGAACAAATCCGTAGCCAGGCCGAAGCTGAGCGCAAAAAATTGCGGGATAAGAAACTGGCCAATCTGGCCAAGGATTTTCCCCGGGCATGGAAGGCCGCCCATGCCGAGGCCGGCAAGGGGTACGCCAGCGCCTACGATGCGGCCTGCCGGCAATTGGTGGATCTGCGCGATGCGTATAATCAACAGGCCATGTCGGCATCGTTCCAAACAGAGTTCCAGCTATTCATGGACAAGCACCGCCACCGGAAGGCCTTGATGACAAGGCTAGTCAAGGCCGAGCTCTGCCGGGCGAATTGATGCCGGTGGAAGAAGGCAACAAATGCCCCGCTTGCAGGCATCTTGAAGAAGAAAACGCTCGCCTGAAAAAACTCCTGGCCAGCCATGGCATCTGTTGGGATGAAGTTCCAGTTGAGTCATTCCCATCATCGCCCGTGCCATCGCCACCCACATCAAGCCATCAACTGACAACCCCGGAAAAAATATCTCTTTTCCGCCGACTGTTCCGGGGGCGCGAGGATGTCTATCCCCGGCGTTGGGAGTCGGCCAAGGGTACTTCTGGATATGCACCGGTTTGCGGCAACGAGTGGAAGCCCGAAATTTGCCATAAACGGAAAGTCAAATGCGGCGATTGTGCGCACCGATTACTCCTGCCGCTGACCGACCAGGTGTTCTATGATCATTTGGCCGGTCAGCACACCATTGGCGTGTATCCACTGTTGCCGGATGACACCTGTGTCTTTCTTGCCGTCGATTTCGATGAGGCTGACTGGCGGGAAGACGCCAAGGCCTTCATGCAGTCCTGTGAGCAATTGGCGATAGCGGCGGCGCTGGAAATTTCACGGTCCGGCAACGGTGCACACGCCTGGATCTTCTTTGCCGAACCGGTTCCGGCCCGCTCAGCCAGGCAGCTTGGCGCCGCGCTTATCAGCTACACCTGTAATCGCACCCGACAGTTGTCCTTGGCCAGTTATGACCGTCTGTTCCCCAACCAGGATACGTTGCCCAAGGGCGGATTCGGCAACCTGATCGCGCTCCCCTTGCAAAAAAAGGCCCGCGAGCAAGGAAGAAGCGTGTTCGTTGATGAACAACTTGTTCCCTTTGCCGATCAATGGGCTTGCCTTGCCACACTGCAGCCGTTGACTGCTGCGGAACTGGAAAAGGCTATTGAGCGCGCAAGCCAGGGCCGCAGCCCGTTTGATGTCGATTTTTCCGTTGATGAGGAAGAATGCAAACCGTGGGAACGTCCCGCCACCAGCCCAACCCGGATACCTGGACCGCTTCCGGAATCGCTGTCACTGGTGCTGGCCAACC
>CAIMMA010000327.1 GCA_903842475.1 uncultured bacterium | reverse complement strand
TTGTTGGATGGCAAACACTCATTAAAATTTCACGCAACCCCAGAGCATCATGGTTGTCCAGTTATCGCTCCCTCCGGTGTGTTGTACTGCTGCTTCGCCTGGTTCTGCATAGGCGCCGACCAACGAAAGGGTGAAGTGGTCGTTCACGGCCCAATCGATGATCAGGTCGACTTCGTCGGCATAGTCATCGCTGGTCACTGGGGAGGCCGTGGCATTGTTCTCTGTAAAGGCCGCGGGGTCGTGCAGGGTAAAACGGTAATACATGAGATTAACGGTCACGGGTTCGATGGGGGTAATTTTTAATCTGATCATGTCCGAGTCCAAGTTCTTGTTAAACAGAACATACTCACCGATAATTTCGCCTTGAAACCAGGTTCCCCAATCGCAGGCACCGTAGAATAAAGTTTGGTAATTTTCGTTGAAGCTGGCGTAACGGTAGGTCAGTTTCGGCTTCCATGGGATATTCTCGAACTGGTAGCTGGCGGCGAGATACCAGCCCCGGCCCTGGTCAAAACCAGCAACATTCTCTTCGTGAACATACTCGGCTTCAAAGGTAAGCGGCTGTAAAACCTTGAGGCCCTCGCTCAACTCGAACGGCTTGATGCCGCCACGGATATCGTGAATTTTCATGGCATCCAGTGCCGGTTTTTCGGATTCGACGGAATAGACGCCGCCACCGATATTGCCCATCTTTTCGAAGGCATAATCCACGGTTGCTCCGCCTGCTCGGGTCTGCTTTTCGGCAATATCGTCACCTTCGAGGTAGAACAGGTCTCCGGACCATCCGCCGCTTTTCATGCGAATAATTCCGGCGTATTCCGCACTCTTCCGGCCGCCAAGGTAGTAGGCCGCGCGTTTATATCCGGCTCCCCCTTCGCTGGAGAAAAGGAATCCGGTACCGGCAATGTATTGTTGTCGTCCAAAGGAGATATCAAGAAAGTCTTCGCCAAAGGAGCTGAACAGGGTGCCTGATCGCCATCCGGCGTACCCATTTTCAATACGAAGGTTGCTGACGGAACCCAGCCCGATGTTGGTGCCGCCGCCATCGATTTCAGTCCCGGTGTTGGCCTGGACGACATCGAGTCGCCCATACAATTTTTGTGAACGGGTTGCGGTGAAACTGCCCTCAATGCCTGGGCGGAGGAGGGATTCCCACCAGAAATCCGATTGCTCTCCGAGGACGCCTTTGCTGTTTCCAAACCACGAGTTTCCTTGGTTGAATACGGCAAGATCAGCCTGGATGGTTGCTTTCAAAAAACTACCGTTATCCCCTCGGTACATGCTCAGCGGAGGCGTGTCGTCAGGATTTGCGGCAAGGAGATCATCTGCAAACCAAGGATTTGCGATCAAAGAGAAAGCAAGCAGCGCCTTCAGGGGCAGATTATGCAGGGTATTCACTTCGGTGGTCTCCTCGGTTTGATTGAGCAAAAAAGGTTGCCATTGCCGTGCGGGCTTCGCTTCCGGCGGTTTAAAATGGGGGGCGAAAACTTAGATTGTTGGAAACATTATCGGAAAAAAACGATGGTCTAACCGAGCAGGACGAGCCCTGCCATCAGACCCATGATCGGCTCGTCGGTTGCCGCGGGCTGGTTTGGTACTTTTGCAAATTGCCAGCCCACCGACTCGGCCAGCAAGGCGAAATCCACCCCCACAGCCGAAAGGGAGGGACGTGCAAGTCCGGCGTGAGGACAACCCGATCCCTGTTCCAGCACCCGGCAAACAGCCAGTTCCGGGCAAAACAGCTCTTTACAGGAACCGGCGGCAAACCCTTTGGCCAGGCGCCAACCGTTTGCCGAGGCCTCCTGCTCGATGGTGGCGGCGATGGTGTGGATGCGTCTTGCAATCGCCAATCGATCCTGGCCCATTAACGCCGAAACCGGCGCATCTATTTTGAAAACCAGCACGTGCTGACAGGTAAGCAGCAGGTTG
>CAIMMA010000326.1 GCA_903842475.1 uncultured bacterium | reverse complement strand
TTCACTTACCCCATCTATTTCTCTGACTAGAGATTCTATTTTTTCCCTGATAGACTTATCAGTTCGTAGGACCTCGCCTATATTGAAAAGAGTTACAATGCCGCCATTGACTTCGACCTCTATCATAAACGAGAAATTTACGAGCATGGCATGGATTTTTGCGCATAAAAGCTTGTCATCTAGAATTTTTTGCGATTCAATCGTTGTTTGAAAAACCGACTTTCTGGCAGTTTCCATAATTAATTCGACAGCGTCATCCACAGTCAATCGATCTATAAGAATTACAATGTCGTAAAGGCGGCTGTCCCAAGTGTCGGTACCATAAAGCTTCAATCCCCACCGGCGACGCTCTTCATCGTCTTTTCTTAAAACATCCTTTGCTTCCCTTTGGGAAATCTCATCCCGTTTCATGATTTCTTTCACTCGGTCTTCTATATTGGCCAAAATTCTCACTTTGAGAACGTGGGGGATATGCCGAAGAAAATATTGCCCGGAAAGACCATGATAGATGACATTATCCTTTTGAACATGCTTCAGCAGGGCATATTGATAATAGCTGATATACCGCTCCTTTCCATGCCGAAAACGTTCCAGAATAGAGGGCGAATCATGAATAGCCCGAACTAGTCCCAATTCGGGTATATTGAACTCCTCCGAGGCTTCAAGAAGAATTTCACGAGAAACACAGTCATAGTTTAATCTTTGCGCCAATTTCTCTGCGACTTCTTTACCTCGGCTGTATGAACCACGAGATATGGTAATGATAGGCATAAATATCCATCCCTTGAAAATAATCTATCGATAGCACCGACCCGATACTGAGCTCTCGCTCAGCGTAACCGAGCGATCACTCAGCTTTTGTCTATTGTACACCCTTTCCCCAAAAAAGAGCAATCGATATGGACAAAAATGGTAGACGTTACCTTGCTGAGATTGATCGCGATCGCTGAAACTTGGATAGGATGTGCCGGTTCTGCTCGATCGAGTCTCAATTTTACGACTGACAAGCAATGCGGCTGTATAGCGAGGAGCAGGCAAGTCGTAAAACAAAAAAGGACCCGTCGTTAACGACGAATCCCTTGCATTGTGTTCGCAATGTGCCTGTCAGAGAAAAATACCAATTTAACAGATTTGAATCGGTCGCATAGGAATTCTGAGTTCTATCCGCCTGAGCTACTAGAGCAAGCCCTGTTATTGCGAGGAACCCGAAGGATCGCCGTTTGACCAACGCACCGGCCTTCCCGGCGACGCTCTATCGACGAAGAAGGTTCAGGGCCAATAACCAGGCTCAGATCGATTCGCCATCGGCCAGAAAAGACTGCCCGCTGAAGGAAAGGTCATTGTATCCGAAATTGACGATACAATTCCGGCCGATCCGCACCCCTGCAGGAATCCTGGCCTCCTTGCCGACCAAAGTGATCCCAGTATACAAATGCTTGGGATATTGCTTATTCGGCAAGGTCAGGTTTTCGCCGAAACCGACGACGGCGCCTGCCCCGACATGCACGTCTTTATCGCAGATCACCAGATCAACCGTCGCATTTTTCTCGATAACGCCATCGGCAAAAATCACCGAGTTGCTGACGGTCGCCCCCTTTTCCACCCGCACCCCCGGCGAGAGCACCGAATTAATCACCGTGCCCTCGATGACACACCCTGAAGCGATCATCGAGGAGGTCACCTTGCTGCCGGGCAGGAAACGAACCGGAGCACGATCCATCGACCGACCGCCGCCGCATTCGGGATTGGGGCGAATCTCCCATTCTTCCGGCGAGATTCCGGACTGCTCCCGGATAATGTCCATATTGGTTTCCCAATAACTCTGAATAGTCCCGACATCACGCCAGTAACCGTAGAAGGGGTAGGCATAGACCCGGTCCTCGTTGATGGCCCGGGGAATGATATGCATGCCGAAGTCAGCCTCCTGCCGATCATGGGCCAGGGTCCGCAGCAAATACTTTGTATCGAAAACATAAATCCCCATGGAGGCGAGATTGGTGCGGGGAACGGCGGGCTTTTCCTCCCAGTCGACGATCCGGTTTTCAGCGTCGACGATCCCGGCGCCGAACTGGTGAATATCCCGTTTCGGCACCACCATCATGCCAATGGTGACATCGGCCTTTTTATGCTGATGATAGGAAAGCATGGCGTCGAAGTCCATGCGGTAAATATGGTCGCCGGACAAAATAACCACCTGTTCCGAAGGGTTGGCCAGGATAAAATCGATGTTCTGCCGAATCGCATCCGCCGTGCCCTTGTACCAGTCGGAATCCTGCTCGCCGGTGCGCGGCGGCAGAATCTTGATACCGCGGGTGCGGCCGGTGAAATCCCAGGCCTCGCCGTTGCCGATATGGGCCATCAGCGAAAGCGGCTTGTACTGGGTCAGCACCCCGACCCTGGTCAGGCCGGAGTTCATCACATTCGACAGGCTGAAATCGATAATCCGGTAAATTCCGCCAAACGGCACCGCCGGCTTGGCCCGATGCCCCACCAGAAGGTTCAATCGGCTGCCGATACCACCGGCCAGGAGGAGAACGAGGGCGTCGCCACTTTCTCTCATTTCAGTTCCTCCCCATCGTCGAGCGTATGTTCCGGCCAGTTTTCGGGCGGAATGCGAGGGGCTACCGTGCAGCCGCAGCCGATGCGGAACCCTGCCGGTATGCTGTTGTTCCAGCCGATCACACTGACCCTGCTGGGCTTTTCACACTTGGGCGCACCGACGCGCACATCCTTATTAAAAACGGTGTTCACATCGCTGACCACCCGGTTGAGACAGACCCCCTGGTGGACGATATTATCGAAAAACAGTATGGAATCATTGATCTCGGCTCCAGCCATGACGTGGGCGCCGGGAAAAAGGATCGAGTTGCGCACCTTGCCATCGATGATGCAGCCGTTGTAGACCATGGAATTATCGACGCTGCCGTGCGCACCGACCTTGACCGGCTGGCGGTCGGCTATGTTGCGGTGGGCCAGATTGGTGCGGATGCCCCAGGCCTCGAGATCGATTTTCGGATTCGGGCCGAGCAGATCCATCGAGGTCTGCCAGTATTCATCGATGGTCCGGGTGTAGCCCCAGTACCCTTTGAACTTGTACCCATGCACCTTGTAGTTCTCCGCCATCATCATCGGAATAATGTCACGGCCGAATTCATAGGAGGTGTTCTCCTGATTCTTTTTGAGCACATCGGCAAGGACGGCGGGCCGGAAGCAGAACACGGTGAGCGAGGCCCAATTGCTTTTGGGCGCCGTCGGTTTTTCCTCATAGGAGAGCATCCGGCCGCCCTGGCTGCAGTCAGCGGCGATCTCGGCCACCCCGAAGCGGCTGGCCGATTGCATGGGCACCTCGATAAAAGCCGCGGTCAGGTCGACATCGTGCTCATTGTGATAGCGGATCATTTCCCGGTAATCCATCTGATAGATATGGTCGCCCGAGAGGATCAGGATCACCGAAGGGCCGTAGTACCGGATATAATCCAGGTTCTGGTAGACCGCATCGGCCGACCCGCGGTACCAATGGGGATTTTCATAATCCTTGAACGGCGGCAGGATGGAGATCCCGCGATTCCGGCCAATCATATCCCAGGCGGCACCGGTACCGATGTGGTTGATTAATGAATAGGATCGATATTGACTGAGGATGGCAATGCGTTCAATGCCGGAATGGAGGAGATTGGAGAGGGGAAAATCAATAACCCGGGCAAAACCGCCGAACGGGACCGCGGATTTCGGCCGATAGTGGGTCAAAACGCCTAGTTCATCGACGCGGCCACCAGCCAGGATCATCGCCAAGGTCGAGGGTCTATACATAGGACACCGTGCAGATGGGTTATCGACGCCCCTGTTACGAAAGCCGTGTCTCAACGCAGAGCGCCAACGAGAGAAGAGAGACTTGCACCCATAATATTGCATAACCCCCTAATGGCGCAAGCAATATCTCGCCGAACCGAGTGAAACCGGGCTCCCTCGCGCCGGGGTTTCCCTCCGGGCCGACTGATCTCGGAGCCCTTACTTGATATGTTGGGTGATCAGACGGATGAGGGTTTTGGTGGTGAACTCTTGGTTTTCCCGGAGCGGCAGGTTCTTCAAGGGTGACTCCGCCCGGGCTGCTTCCTTGTGCCCACCTGCGGGACCGAAGGGCCCGAACGTGGCCTTGGCGAGCTTTCCGGCATTTTTACGGTAGCCGTCGCAACGGAAAATGACCACCAGCTTTTCTCCATGGACACCGGAAACGATCACCCAGTCAAACCCTTCGACTCGATTGAAAAAATCGGCAATGATCACCAGGATATCCGGGGTGCTCACCTTGCCAAGATGCACATAGGCCCGGCGATTGCTCGCCTTGACTTCATTGAGGGCGGTACGGAAATAACGCAGTTCTGAGCGGCGCAACTCGGTGAGTTCGAATTTACGCACCAGATTGAGGTTGGCGATATTGAACAGGTAGCGAAAGCAGATGCTGTCAGCCACCTGCATGTTCTGTTTCTGAAAATTCTGGGTATCGACCTTGACGCCGTAAAACAAGGCGGTGGCCAAGGACACCGACGGCTTGATCCCGGCAGCCCGCAGATACTCAACCATCATCGACGAAACCGCACCGTACTCAGGGCGAATGTCAATGAAGGCGGCGTCCCAGCCGGTGGTTACCGGGTGGTGATCGATCACCGCATTAAAGGTCATTTTTTCAAAACAGGCCAGATGATTGGGCTGGGAATCGACCAGGATCTTTTTGGTGAAATCCTTCACCGGCAGGGTGTGGAGCCGTTCGATGGGAATTTTCAGGCGCTCCACCATGGTCATGTTGTTGAGCCGTCGGATCTCGTTGGGATAACCGATGGCAACGCTGTGCACCCGGTAACTGAGCAACCGCTTGAGCGCCATCGCCGAGGCAATGGCATCGGGATCGGCGTTGATAACGATCAGCACATTATCACTCCGCTCAAAGATGGCCCACAACCCGTTGAGACGAGCTAACGCGGAGTTTTTACTGGGACTGCGCGTTATGTTGTTATCAGCAATTTTCTCAAGTCGTTTCTGCATAGACAAAGGTCAAGAAAAAACACTGCCGTCCCCTGAGGCGAACGCAGTGATAAAAGACTTAAACGCCGAGGACGAACGAACTTGTTCATTGCCGTTCCGGAACGGTAATTTTCGGCCCGGGAGATAGAACCCATGAACAACAGCGACTCAAGAAAAGAGTTTCCAATAATCCCTCATTGCCTGAATCAGCTTACCATAAAACGAATTACGGGAAAGTACACATTACCATAGAGACAGAAAAAATAGCAAGCTCCGTCTTTCCGGAAGTTCTTCCTACCTTTTTCGGAAGAACAGGCAGGATCGTCGGGAGCAAGCCGCCATTACGGAACGGCGGAGGCGTTAGGAACCACCCTGATCCGCGCTCGCATCAGGGTGGTGCTGTCAGACGAACCCGGTACAGAGCGGCGGTAGTCCTTGACTGAAAGAACCGCAGGGATTACTACATTTGCGGGGACTTCCCGCGTTCTCATGACCAGGGGCTCCAATAGTGCCCGCCGCCCCCACAAGGCTGCCGTAACAACTCAATTTGATCCATGTATAGATAAAACCCCCGTGATACTCCTCTACCGTTACATTCTGTATAATTTCATCCGCAATCTCGGGATGATCCTGGCCTGTTTCATCAGCCTGTACCTGTTGATCGATTTTTTTGAAAAAATCGACAACTTCAGTGAAAAAGGCAAATCCTTCAGCCTGATCGCTCAGTTCTTCCTGTACAACATCCCCTTTATCATCGACATGATGAGCCCGGTCTGCATCCTGTTAGCCGGCGTTGTCACTCTGGGCGTCCTCAATCACAGCAACGAACTGATAGCGCTCAAAGCCTGCGGCATTCCCCTGAAAAAAATCACCTATCCCATTGTCGGTGCGGCCATGGTGAGTATCCTGCTGTTTCTTGCCATGGCGCAACTGGTGCTGCCCACCACCATTGCCACCACCAACCTGATTTGGAACAAAGAGGTCAAAGGAAAGGTACCGTTGGGCATTTATCGCGGCGGGCGATACTACTATCGGGGCGAGGAAGGGTTTTATTCCTTTGCCCGTCCCGACCCCCAAAAGAATGTTTTCAATAATTTTTCGTATACGGGCTGGACCGAAGCCTACGGGCTGAATAAACTGATTGCCGCCAAAACGACCCTGTGGAACCAAGGGGTCTGGACACTGCAGGACGGACAGGTACAGGAAGCCGCCGGGGCTGCCCGGTTCACCAGCCAGGTGTTCAAGGTGCGTACCTTTAACTTCCCCGAAACGCCCGGCGACTTTTTCGTGCCGCCGTATCGGACCATGGAACTCTCGCTGGTGGAACTCTTCAAGGAGACCAAAGACGCGAGATCCGAGGATGAACGCAACAAAGCCTGGGCCAATTTTTACGGCAGAATATCCTACACACTCCTGGGCCTGCCCCTGCTCCTCCTGGGCTTACCGCTGCTCCTCCTGGTCTACCGGAAATGGGGTCGCGACCTGTCGCTCGCTATCCCTGCCAGCTGCGGCATGGCCTTTGTCTGCTGGGGTGTCTACACCGCCCTGCAATCCCTGGCCAAAGCCAGTTACCTCAACCCTCTGGCAGCGGCCTTCTCCGTCCACTTGGCGGTCGGGTGCCTCGGCCTGCTGCTGCTGCTGCGCGAGGACACCTGATGCAGCAGCGGATCGGCATTGTCGGCGTTCCGCCGCTTGCAATTATCGAAGCAATCAACCGCAACGGCGATTGCATCATCGATCTCGACGAGCTGCAGGTGCGAGCGCCCATTGACCAGAGCGCCTCCCGCATTCCACGGGTCTACTGCGCCATCCTGCGCACCGTCGTGCTGAACTGCCTGCATCTTCCCCTTGATCGCGTCTATATCGATGTCGGACCCGGGAAATGCGACTGCGCCCTGCATGTGGCCGAGATTCTGGCGGACATGCTGACCATACCGGTCATCCGCACCCGCAACCAGGACACCCGTCCCTTCGGCAACCCCCTGTGCACCAGCCGAATGCCGCTTTTGGAAAAATTCGCCAGGATAACCAAAGGGGTCCAGAGCGCACAGCCCTATCCGGAAAGCAGCGCCTGTGTGCCTCAATGCGGTTTCTGGGGAGTCCCGCCCCGTGATTTCTCCCTGCTCTCCTTGTTTCCGGACACCACCCATATCTTCGGCTGGACCAGGTGCATGGAAAACAAGACCCCGGCGCACCTGGAGCTGGAACGCGTTTTCGATCCCAACATCCCCACCGTGTTCTTCTCCCAGTCCTTCTGCGCGAAATCGGCGCTGGCCAAGCACCTGGCCGCCAAACATCCCCGGTCCATTGCCATCGACTGTGATGTCACCGCCGGGAGCTCCACCCGTGCAAAAATAGAGGCCTTTCTCGAACTCTCCGGGATCGAGCCTGCCGACCGGAGCCATGCCTGATGCTGCTCGCCGACTTCGGGACCTCGTACTGCAAGATTATCGACACGAAAAGCCAAGCCCTGCCTCGGATCATCGCCACCCGCGAGTTGGACCGTGCATTCCGTGCCGACCTGGCCACCGGACATAATGCCGCCCGCCGCAGCAAAAAAAGCATCAATGAATTGACCGCACTGGCCCGGGGGGGCAAACAACTGGTCAACCGTTCGGATTTCGTCCTCCTTGATTGCGGCAGCCGCGACATCAAATTTGTCCGTTTTCATGAAGGCAAAGTCGTCGACATGGGCTGGAACGCCGAGTGCGGCGCCTCCATGGGGTTCACCATCGAACTCCTCTCCGCGTACTACCAGCTTGACTATGCCGCCATCCCAGTGCCCGCCACCGGCTTTTCCATCACCTGCGGCGTACTCGGCATGAGCCACATCTTTGACGCGGTGGTTACCGGCACTTCCGAGACGGAAGCAGTGGCGAAATTTGTCCGGGGCATTGCCCTCAATGCGCACCGCTTTGCCCATGAGCCGGAAGAGCTGTATCTTTCCGGCGGCCTCTGCGATAATCCGCTGTTTGTCGCCAGCTTTCCCTGCCGGGTCATCCCGCTGGGACGATTGGTCCTCCTCGAAGGGTTGCGCGCCACCCTTCAGGAAAACACTCTTGCCGGTGAACCCGCCGAGGACCCATAAAAAAAGCCGGACATCGTATAACGATGCCCGGCCCAACAATTCCTAGAAAGCCAGAAGACTACTTCTTATCCTTCTTCCCCTTCTTTTTCTTCTTGTCTTTTTTCTTGTCTTTCTTTTTATCCTTGTCCTTATCCTTTTTCGGTTTTTCCTTATCCTGCAGAGGACAGCTGCCGCACATCTTTCCTTTCTTGTAACTCTCGCAGCACTTATCCTTGACTTTCTTTTTCTTATCCTTGCCCATACTACACCTCCTGCAACATGCCAGTGGACTGAAAAAAAACGCTTTTCCGCCGGGTGCGGTCATCGTTTAGCAGCAGCAACGCGACCGGGTTTCAAGGAAAAAAAGGCTGTTATTCTTTCTTCTCTTTTTCCTTGGCCGGTGCGGGGGTTTCCTTGGCCGGCGCTTGAATCTCCATTAATTCAACCTGGAAAACCAGCGCTGAACCAGGCTCGATCACAGGGGGCGCGCCGCGGTCGCCATAGGCCAGATCCGGCGGAATATAGAGCTCATAGGTCGATCCGACTTCCATCAGCGGCACCGCTTCCTGCCAGCCGGCGATCACCTGATTGACCTGGAACACGGCCGGTTCGTTGCGCTTATAGGAACTGTCGAACTCTTTACCGTCCAGCAGGGAACCTTTGTACTGTACTTTGACGGTATCGGTGGGTTTGGGTTTGGCGCCTTTGCCCTTGGTCACAACCTTGTATTGCAGGCCCGACTTGGTCTCGACCACCCCTTCTTTGGCTTTGTTGGCCTTCAGAAATTCTTCAGCGGCCTTACGATTTTTCTGCACCATGGCCAAGGTCTTTTGCACCTGCTTTTCCTGCTGACGTTTGGCAAACGTCTGCTGAATAGCGGCCGCATCTTCAGGAGTGAGCAGCGGCTTATTGCCGTTGTACCCATCATTAATGCCCACCTGCAGTACACCCAGGTCAAATTTATCTTCAAGGCTCTTAAAATACTCGCCAAGATCAAGCCCCATGGCGTAGCTCAGTTTCTGCTCATCGGATTTCAGCTCCGTAGGCTGATCAGCTGCGAAAGCCGACCCTGCGGCGAGCAGCACGACAAGCAGGCAAGACATATACAATTTCATACAGTTCTCCTTGTGTTGAGGTGTTTTTTAAAAAAAGAAAAACGATCACGGGATGAGGAAATGACAGTGTCACCAACCCCACATGATCGCAAGTCATTGCCCGTAGATGCTTCGGACGGCACGGGTTGCGTCACCGTCTTAGGCACCGGCCATCCCACCGCCGGTTGCTGCAAAAACCGCCCTTGATCCGATAATTGCTTTCATAACTTAATCACCCTTCCGCATCTTGTGTCCATAATTTTCGTCACAAGGCGCAGGATTTTACAGCTTCCTCCGGTCGATCACCCGTTTGGCCTTACCCATGGATCGTTCCAGGGTTTTCTCCTCCACCAGTTTGACATCAACATTGACGCCCAACTCGGCGGCCAGCCGGTTTTTGATATGATCGATCATCCCCCGCTGCTTTCTCATCTCGTCAAAGAAGATCGACTCCATCACCTCCACCAGGACGGTGATTTTATCGGCATGGTTCTCCCGCTCGACAATAATCTGGTAATGGGGCTCGGTCCCTTCCACCTCAAACAGCACCTTTTCGATCTGAATGGGGAAGATATTGACCCCCTTGATGATCAGCATGTCATCGGTCCTGCCCATGACTCGTTCCATCCGTTTCAAGGTGCGGCCGCAGGGGCAGGATCCTGGGATGATCCGGGTCAGGTCCCTGGTCCGGTAACGGATCATGGGAAAGGCCTCCTTGGTCAGGGTGGTGATCACCAGTTCGCCGATTTCGCCCTCGGCCACCGGTTCCAGGGTGGCCGGATCCAGGATTTCAAGAATAAAATGGTCTTCGTTGATATGGAGGCCCTTGCACTCCTGGCACTCGCCGGAAACGCCCGGTCCCATGACCTCCGACAGGCCGTAATTGTCGGTGGCGATGATGCCGAGTTTCTGATGAATCTCGTGGCGCATGGCCTCGGACCAGGGCTCGCCGCCGAACAGCCCGAAACGCAGAGACAACCCGTTGGGATTAACGCCCATCTCCATCATCGCATCCGCAAGCACCAGGGCGTAGGAGGGGGTACAGACCAAGGCCGTGGTCTTGAAATCCTGCATGATCTGGATCTGCCGCTTGGTGTTGCCGGCGGAGATCGGAATGACCGAGGCCCCAATCAGCTCGGCGCCGTAATGGAGGCCGAAACCGCCGGTGAACAGGCCGTAGCCGAAGGCGATCTGGATCACATCGTTTTTGGTGACTCCGGCGGCGGTGATCACCCGGGCCACCAGATTCGACCAGGTCTTGATGTCGTTGCGGGTGTAGCCCACCACCGTGGCGCTCCCCGAGGTGCCGGACGAACTATGGACTCGAACGACTTCGCGGAGCGGTACCGCAAACAGGCCGTACGGGTAGTTGTCCCGCAGGTCCTGTTTCTCGGTAAACGGCAGCCGACGGAGATCGTCCAGGCTGGAGATATCGTCGTAATTAAACTTGAGCTGCTCGAATTTCCGTTTATAAAAGGGGACATGGGTACCCACTCGGTACAATGTCGACTGCAGCCGCTCCAGCTGGAGCTGCTCCAAATCCTCCCTGGCCATGCATTCTTTTTCCGGTTCCCAATACATACGTTCTTACCGAGTTGAAGTGGTGCGAAATATTTGCTTGCTTATCTACCGTATGGTTGTGTCGACCACCGCCGAACCGGCGGTCACGCTATTTTTTCCCGCCCGAGATAGGCCCGCTGCACATCGGGATTCGCCAGCAGATCCGCCGCCGGCCCCTGGAGGATCACCTTGCCGACCTCGAGCACATAGCCGCGATCGGCGATCCCCAGGGCGGCCTTGGCGTTCTGCTCGATCAGCAGCACGGTGTTGCCTTCCTGCCGAAGCCTCCGGATAATCTGAAAAATATCGCGGACAATCAACGGCGCCAGGCCGGTGGAGGGTTCGTCCATCATCACCAGCCGCGGCCTGGACATCAGGGCCCGGCCCATGGCCAGCATCTGCTGCTCACCGCCGGAAAGCGTCCCGGCCAGTTGCCGCCGTCGTTCCCGGAGGATGGGGAACAGGTCGTACTGGTGCTCAAGCTCCGCCAGCACCGCTGCCCTGCCCTGCTGCCGCTGCAGCACATACCCGCCGAGCAGCAGGTTCTCCTCCACCGACATCGGGGCAAACACCTGCCGCCCCTCGGGCACCAGAGCGCAGCCGGAAGCGACGATCCGGCCGACTGCGGTACGGATGCATGACTGCCCCTGGAAGCCTATTTCCCCTTTAGTCGGCTGAATCAAGCCGATAATGGTATGCAGCAAGGTGGTCTTGCCGGCACCGTTGGCCCCGATCATGGTGACGATCTCACCGCCATCGACATGGAGGCTGATGTTCTTCAGGACCCGTAATTTACCGTACCCGGCGTCAAGATTTCGAATCTTCAGCATGACCACGCCATCGTCGACAGAAGGATGGAGAACGATGCCAAACCATCAAGCCGTTCCGTCATCGTCTTCCCCTAGATAAATTTTAATAACTTCGGCGTTTTTCTGGATATTGAGCGGGATATCCTCGGCCAGTTTCTGCCCGAAACTGAGTACCACAATCTCGTCGGAGATGTCCATCACCAGCGACATGTCGTGTTCCACCAGCAGGACCGTGATCCCCATATCCCGGATCCGGCAGATGAGGCGGGCCACTTCGGCGGTTTCATAGATGTTGAGGCCAGCCGCCGGTTCATCGAGGAGCAGTAATCGGGGTTCCGCCGCCAGTGCCCGGGCCATCTCCACCGCCCGCTGCTGGCCAAAAGCCAGACTGGTGGCCTCGACGTCGGCGAACTCGGCGATCTGCATCAGTTCCAGGAGTTCCAGGGAACGCTGACGGATCGCCCGCTCCTCCATCCACGTCGAGGGCAAAGAAAACATGCCGGCAAAAAACCCGGCCCGGCTCTGCACATGCCGTCCAACCATGACGCACTCCAGGGCGCTCATCCCATGGAACAGCTTGATGTTCTGGAAGGTCCGCGCCATGCCCAGCTGGGCGATCTGATGCGGCTTTTTGCCCTGGATTGGCCGGCCCTGAAAACGAATTTCGCCGGTGGTCACCGGCAGGTTGCCGGCAATCAGGTTAAAAAGCGTGGTCTTTCCCGCACCGTTGGGGCCGATCACCGCCTTGATGCTCCCCGGCGCCACTTTGAAGCTGACATCGTTGACCGCATGCAGCCCACCAAAACGCTTATGGACGGCTTGCAGGTCGAGCATCGCCTCCCCGGACACGGCAACCTGGGGCGGCTCGACGGGTTTGCCTGCACCCAAACCGTTCATGACCGGGCTCCGCGCATCATTTTCTGAACCAATGATTTCAACCGCAGGCTGAGAATCCCCTCCGGGGCAAAGAGCATGACCAGGATCAGGATCATACCAAAAACCGCATCGTCAAACGTGCCGAAGACCCCGCGCAGCGAAAGGAACGTCAAACCAACCCCCATGAGCAGCGTGCCCCAAAGATTGGTCATGCCGCCCACCGCCACCAGGGCCACGTAGCGCACCGACTTCATCACCGAGGCCTCGCTCGGACCGATACCGCCGTTGAAATGGGTGAGCAGCACCCCGGCAAAGGCGGCGTAGACCGCACTGAGGATAAAGACCTGGAGTTTGAACCGGCCGGTGTCGATGCCCGCTGCCTCGGCAGCCTCTTCCGAACTGTGCAGCGAGCGCAGCGCCCGCCCGACCCGGCTGCCGATCAGATTGAGCAGCAGGAAGGTGCCGACAATGAGCACCGCCCAGGCGAGGTAAAAATTCACCACCCGCAGACCGACATCGCCGCTGACCACGATCGGTCCCAGGGGTCCCATGGCCGGCAGCAGGGTGAATCCGGGCACCTCGGAGATGCCGTCGGCCTCGCCGAAATAGGGCGAAGCCAGGAGAATACGATAGATGATCGTGCCGAATCCCAGGGTGGCCATGGCCAGGTAATGCCCTTTAAGCTTCAGCACCGGGATGCCGATCACCAGGGCAATCACGGCCGCCGCAGCGATGGCAAAACCGCAGGCAGCCCAGGGGGCCACGGTCAGCAAGGGGTCGCCGCCGAGTTCCTGGCCGGTCTTGAGCATATTGAGCCCATCGAGCCAGCGCAAAGGCCAGGTGTCATGGAACGGCGCCAGATTGCGGGTGGTCAGGGTGGCGGAAAGATAGCCGCCGATGGCGAAAAACCCGGCATGACCGATGGAAATCTGCCCGGCATAGCCCATCAACGTCCCCAGG
>CAIMMA010000325.1 GCA_903842475.1 uncultured bacterium | reverse complement strand
CCAAGGAATGGTGAATATTTCCTGGCCGATGATCTTCAATTTGAGAAAATCCGATTCTGACGGTCGCGAAGAGCGCATCCGCATTCAGGTTTTTGCGCATCTTAATCTCTGCATTCCGGGTGATTTCTCTTGTGTGTGCTTTTGAAATCGTTGCAAGCTTGCTTGACATGACCCCATCGTTGTAAGTATTTATTTTTCTTGCAAAAAGATGAAAATTTTTCATTTCTGGCATGTCAAGGGAAAATTTTAACCATGGTGAATATTAATGGAAGGTTACGAAACCAATTTTTACAGATCACACTATTGCTGCGTTTCCGGGTTGCTCGGGAACCGCTGAAATTTCATTTATTAACAACAAATATTAAATTTTACACAGATCGAGCTCATTGCCGAACTTTGAACGCAGCTTTTCCGTCCTAGCTCGGTACAATCGATGATCAGCTCTACCGACCCAGCTTTGGCAATTTTTTTTAGCGGTGAAGACCAAACGCTCCTTTGCCTCCTGCACCACCGGCCAATCGCCTGCGACTACGTCAGTTGTACTTTAAGGAAGACGGTCGCAGGCTAGAATGCCCGAACATGCCAGGAGCGATACCATCCTCGCCTTCATCCACCACAGCCGTCCCAATCTCGCCCGAAGCAACGCCTGCCATCTTTTTTTCTTGATATAAAAACACTTAACCCCTAAACCTTTTTGTGTATAATGGACCGTTACTAAATTACTTACGAAGAAACAAATTGCCCAGACTTCTCAAACCAACATCCAAACCCCTACAACACGAGGTGCATCATGATCGAATCATTGTACGCCCTGCTGGCCAAGGTTGGCTTTACCCACCCTCTCCATCCAGCCCTGACCCATATCCCCATGGGCATGGTGATGGGTTGTTTTTTCTTCGGTTTTCTCGTCTGGTACGCAAAAAAACCTGATTTTCACAAAACTTGCCTGCACTGTTCGGTGCTGGCCCTGATCTTTATCATTCCCACCATCATCGCCGGCATTTTCGACTGGCAGCACCTTTTTGCCGGCCGCTACCAACCGCTGATTATCATCAAAATGATTCTGGCCGCGGCGCTCACCGGGTTGCTCGGATATTCGGTCGTTGTCAACCGTCAGGGGACCGACACCAAGAAACTCTTCATCATCTATGCACTCTGCCTGGCCTGTGCCGTGGGCCTCGGATTTTCCGGCGGAGAACTGGTCTACAGCAATTGACACTGCAGACTTTTGGCAGATCACCCTTTCATTAACCCATCCATTCGCAAAGAGGAAACATCATGTCCGTGATCAAATCCGCCTGTGCCCTGGTATGCACCGCCTCCCTGTCCCTGCTGCTCTCCGGCAATCTTCAAGCCGCCGAGTACAAGCATTCCCTCACAATCGACAAAATGACTTTTGACTGGTCGGTTGTCGGTGAAAATCTGGCCATTAAACTCTCCGCCCCCACCACCGGTTGGGTGGCCATCGGTTTTCACCCCACGGATATGATGAAAGATGCCAATATCATTATCGGCTTTGTCAAGGATGGCAAAGTGGAGATTTCCGATGATTTCGGCACCCAGCCCACCCAGCACGGACCTGACACCAAAAGGGACGGCCAGGAAAACGTCACCGTGGTTGGCGGCAGCGAAACCGGTAACACCACCACCCTGGAATTCACCATTCCCCTCAACAGCGGCGATCCTAACGACGGCGTCATTCAGCCCAAAGCCGATACCGTCATCATGCTGGCCTACGGCCCTGATCGGGATTCCACCAAGTTGAAGCACCAATTCGCCAAAACCTTGACCGTCAACTTGGACAGCGGCGTTAAAAAATGATCCGGGACCGCCCGGTGCGTCCCTTCTGGCGTCTTCTGTTGCCGCTGTTGCTGCTGTGGCCCCTGGCCGCATCGGGGCATGGGCCGGGTCATGAAAAGACTTCGAGCAGCCAGCAGGCCAAACAGACCGAACAGCCCGCCAGGGAGGAACGCTCCGCAACGGTCGCGCCCAATTCCCAGGAGCATATCGCTCCGGGAAAAGAACCGGCGGCGGAGAAGCCTCTACAACAGCAGGAGGCCGTCACCCCCGGAGAATGGATTGAGGAAAAAACCGGCGAGCACATCCCGCTCGATGCCGTCTTCAAAAACGAACGGGGCGAGACGGTCGCTCTCCGGCAACTGGTCGACCGCCCGACCCTGCTGCTGCCCATTTACTACCGTTGCCCAACCGGTTGCTCTTTTCGAACTTGCCAATCTGGCCGAGGCCATGCGCCGAAGCCGCCATGCGCCTGACAGTTTCCGGGCCATCAGCTTGAGCTTCAATGCCGAGGAAACCCCGGAAACCGCAACCACGGTCAAACCCAACTACACCCAACTGCTGGCCAAGAACTTTCCCGAAAACGGTTGGGTCTTTCTCACCGGCGACAGCGACAATATCCTCAAGCTCACCCGTGCCATCGGCTACACCTTCAAAAAGAAGGACGAATACACCTTTATCCACCCTTCGGCGCTGATCGTGCTCGACCAGGACGGTCAAATCATTAAATACGTCTACGGCTCCTTTATTCCCGGCGACGTCGATCTCGCCTTGGCTGAAGCCGCCAAAGGGACTCCGGCCTCCTCCATCCATCGTCTCCTGGCTTTTTGTTTTTCAGCCAACCCCCGGCAGAACCAGCAAGTGCTGGCTTATTTCAAAATGGGGACAGCGGCGATACTCCTCATCGGGGGCCTCTGGTTTCTGCTTTTTCTGCGCCAAAAAAAATCCGACCAACCCAAGCCCAGACCCTAGCCCATGGCGACCACACCTTCTTTTTTCGAAACGCCCGCCCCTCCAGGACTAACCGGCATCAAAGCCTGGCTGTTGACCCACGACCATAAACGGCTGGGGTTGATGTACCTCTGGGCGGTGCTGTTCTGGTTCGTCATTGCCCTCACGGTCGGTTTTCTCCTCCGCATCGAGCTGATGACCATGGGGCGAACGATCATGTCCGCCGGGGTCTATAACTCGGCCTTCACCCTCCACGGGGTGATCATGATTTTTCTGTTCGTCATCCCCGGTATTCCGGCCATCTTCGGTAATTTCTTTCTCCCCATTCAATTGGGCACCGACGATGTCTTCTTTCCCCGGCTCAACCTGCTGTCGTGGTATCTTTACATGTTCGGCGGTCTGCTGGCGATCGTCAGCCTGTTCACCGCCGGCGGCTTTCCCGATACCGGCTGGACCTTCTACGTCCCTTTCAGTATCGGCACCAAACACAATGTGCCCCTGACGGTGTTCGCCGCCTTCATCCTCGGGATGTCATCAATGCTGACCGGGCTCAACTTTATTACCACGGTCCACCGCAAACGGGCGCCCGCCATGGGCTGGATGCAGATCCCCCTGTTCACCTGGTCGCTCTACGCCACCGCTTGGGTGCAACTGCTCGCCACGCCGGTGATTTCGATCACCCTGCTGCTGGTGATCGTCGAACGGTTTTTGAATATCGGCCTCTTCGATCCCGATAAGGGCGGCGATCCGATCCTTTACCAGCATCTGTTCTGGATGTACTCGCACCCGGCGGTGTACGTCATGATCCTGCCCGGCATGGGGGTCATTTCCGAGATCATCCCCACCTTTTCGCGCAAGGCCATCTTCGGCTACCGCGCGATTGTGTTCTCCTCCATGGGCATCGCCGTGGCTGGCTCTCTGGTCTGGGCCCACCACATGTACACCAGCGGCATGAGCGATACCGCCGTGTTCGTTTTCTCGCTGCTCACCTTCCTGGTGGCCATACCGACCGCGGTCAAAGTCTTCTCCTGGGTCTCGACCCTCTACAAGGCCTCGATCGAAATGACCCCGCCCCTGCTCTACGCCCTGATCTTTATCTATCTGTTTTCGGTCGGCGGCCTGACCGGCCTGGTGCTTGGCGCCGCCGGCCCCGATATCCATGTCCACGACACCCATTTCGTGGTTGCCCATTTCCATTTCACCATGTTCGGCGGCACCGGTTTCGCCTTTTTCGCCGCCCTCCATTACTGGTGGCCGAAGATGTTCGGGGTCATGTACGATTTCCGGCGAGCCTACATCGCCGCCACCCTGGCCACGGTGGGCTTCATGTTCCATTATGTGCCGATGTTCATCCTTGGCCTGATGGGCATGCCCCGGCGCTACTACGATTACCTGCCCCAGTTCGCCCGCGGCAACATGCTGGCCACGGTCGGCGGCCTCCTGCTGTTTTGCGGCATCATCCTGATGCTGGTGAATCTGATGCTCAGCCTACGGAAAAGCAAACGTATCGCGGCGGCCGCCAATCCCTGGGGCGGCTGCACCCTGGAATGGACAGTGCCGTCGCCGCCGCCGGTGCATAACTTCCTCCAGGAACCCCGGATCAAGGACTATCCTTATGATTTCTCCGATATCCCGGCCACCCCGCCCAAGAGTTGAGCCCTGGCCCATGCGTGTGTGTTTCCACCTCAAACGTCCTACCATTGCCGGCAAGGAGCCCCATGGAAACCAGGACTGACCATACCGGGACCCGCATCGGCATGTGGCTGTTCCTCTATACGGAGATCATCCTGTTCGGCGGTCTCTTTGTGCTCTATGCGGTCTATTTTCACAAATACCCGGCGGCGTTCGCTGAAAACGGCAAAGAACTCAACCGGATTATCGGTGCGCTCAACACCGTCATCCTCCTGGTTTCCAGCTTTACGGTCGCCGCCTCGATCACCGCCATCAGGCAGCAGGCTAAAAATCTCTGCCTGCAGCTCCTGGCCGCCTCATTCCTCTGCGGCCTCGCCTTTCTCATTATCAAATATTTCGAATGGGGCCATAAGTTTGCCCTCGGCCTCTACCCCAACTCCCCCCTCCTCACCAGCAGTCCTCCGGGGAAAAATATCTTTTTCGGGCTGTACTACGTGATTACGGGGCTTCATGGGCTGCATGTGGTCATTGGCATGACGCTTTTGGCCATCAGCTTTCTGCTCGTGTACCGGAACAAGATAACGGCCGAAAAATTTGCGGTGCTGGAAAACTCCGGCCTGTATTGGCATCTGGTCGACCTTATCTGGATTTTTGTCTTCCCGCTCTTCTACCTGGTCCTGTAATCCGACCAAGGAACCTGCCATGGATTCAAACGAGCAGCATCTCATGTCCTACCGGACCCTGGGGTTGGTCCTGGCCGCCCTGCTGGTGCTCACCGGCGTTACCGTCGGGGTCAGCTATATCGATTTGGGGTGGCTCAATGTGCCGGTGACCCTGGCCATCGCCAGCGCCAAGGTCTCCCTGGTGCTGCTCTTTTTCATGCATCTCAAATATGAGGGCAGGGCCATTACCATTTCCTTTATCAGCACGATTATCTTTCTGGCCATCATGATAAGTTTCACGTTCTGGGATGTCGCATTCCGTTAACAGTCAAGGGAAGAAACAATGAATTCTGTTGTCGGCATTGACCAGGCGTTCTGGTACATTTTTATCGTTTCCGCCGTCCTCCTGACCGGCATCACGCTGACCATGATTTATTTTGTCATTCGGTACCGGCGCAGCCGTCATCCTCGGGCCGCCGACATCAGGGGCAACTGGAAGCTCGAACTGCTGTGGACGATCATCCCCACCATCATCGCCCTTTCCATGTTCGCGGTCGGCTGGAAATCCTATACCGGCCTGCGCTCGGTTCCCGCTGGATCGGTCCAGATTCAGGTCCTGGCCCAGATGTTCACCTGGATATTCGTCTATGAAAATGACAAGGAGTCGGAAAACCTGTTGATGGTCCCGGAGCACACCCCGATCAAGCTCAACATCGAATCGCTCGATGTCATCCATAGTTTTTACCTGCCGGCCTTTCGGGTCAAAGTCGATGCGGTCAAAAAATTCCCCACCTATGTCTGGTTCAGAACCGAGGGACCGGGGGAGTTCGATATCATGTGCACGGAATACTGCGGCCTGGATCACTCAAAGATGCTGGCCAAGCTCAAGGTGGTTTCACGCCAGGAGTATGATGCCTGGCTGGCGCGGGAAGGCGAATAATATCGCTGTCGAACGGCAATGACGCTGCCCGATTGGCCAACGGTTAGAGCCCGGCTGCCCCCCTGGCTGCACCTGGCCAAGGTGGGACTCTGCCTGCCGGTGGCCGGCTCGGCCGCCTTTGGTTGTATCCTGCAGACCCCGGCGACCACCCCGGTGCTGGGAGCGGTCATGGCCGCCGTCTTTTTGCTCGCCTGCGGCGCCGCGGCCGCCAACAGCCTGCAAGAGGCCGACGCCGATGCTCTCCTGGACCGCACCCGCCGGCGCCCTCTGGTGACCGGCCGGCTCTCCCGCCGGGCCGCCGCCGGCTTCAGCGCCTGCACGGTCTGCCTGGGCCTGCTGACCCTGGCCGCGGCCACCCCTGGCTGGACGCCGACCCTGCTCGGCCTGGCCGCCCTGCTGCTCTACAACGGTGTCTACACCCCCTTAAAACAACGAACGGTGTTCGCCCTGCTCGCCGGCGGAATGGTCGGATCCCTGCCGCCCCTGATCGGCTGGACCGCGGGCGGCGGCCTGCTGACCGACAGCCGCTCCTGGCTGCTGGCCGGACTGTTCTTTCTCTGGCAGATTCCCCATTTCTGTCTGATCCTCCTCCACCATGGCCCCGAGTATCAGGCCATAGCGCAACCAACCTTGATCCGGCTACTGCCCCCGGCCAGCCTCAATCGCATCGTCCTGGTATGGATATTGGCCCTGGCCGTGGCTGCCCTGGCCCTGAGCCTGGAGCGCCAGCTGCTGACCCCGGGTTCACGCCTGGTTCTGGCCTTGATGGCCGCCCTCCTCATCGCCTCTGCCCTGACTCTGGGATGGAGAACAAAGACCCCGGACTACCGGCGGCTGTTCCTGGGGTTCAACGGTCTCTTTTTCTCGGCCCTGCTGCTGATCGCGATGCTGCAGCTCCTGCTGCCCGGATAAATACCAGTAAAGGAGCCGAGTACCTTTGGTAATGAGAATTTTACCCGGCGAACAAGAAAAGGTTACGACGATTGAGGATCAGATGATATAGTTCCACCCAGAAGCAACGATTCCCCATCGTCTGTTTTTCAAGGGAAGCAATCCGGTCAAGGCGGCAACCGCCGGATGAGCGCAACGGAAGAAGACACGAGCCCTTGACGGCTCAAAACAACAGAGCTGGAAGCAACAGGCATGGCAGCAAGCAGCAACGGGCAAGACAGCGAAAAAGAACCGGCTGGGGTTGCTTCGGCGCCTAAACGATCGTTTATCTGCGGCATCAGAGAGAAGCTGATCGTCATTTTTATCGTGATCAAGGTGCTGCCGCTGATTGCACTGGCGGTTTTTGCAGCCAGACAAATCGGCGTGCTGGGAAACACCTTTAAGGATACATCCAATGAGATGGTCGCCAATACCAAAACCCTGGTCAGCGAGACCGGAACCTTGGCCGCCGAAAGTTCGATCGCGGCGCTCGATCTCAAATCGAGGGAGGGCATTGAACGACTCACCACCGATATCGCCGCCGCTGTCGCCGATTTCCTCTACTCCCGGGACAACGACATTCTCCAGGCCGCCGACCTGCCGGTCAGTGAAACCTTCTACAGGAAATTCCTCTCTATCCGCCAGAAAGAGGTGGTGTATCATCAGGACTGGATCCTCAGCGCCGATGGCTCCCAATGGATGCCAAAGAACCGCGATCAAGGGCCGCAAGCCGACGTAACCCCCGGATCAGCGGACAACCAAAAAGATTTTCATTATAGCCCGCCCCACCTGGTCGGTCCGACCAAGGTGCAGCCCCTGTACCACGAGATGACCTTTGTCGGCCTCGACGGTCAGGAACGGTTAAAAATTTCACCGACCGATCTGCTTAAACCCGGCTTGCGCAACATCGCCCAAAAAGAAAACACCTGGTGCAGGGCTGAAAACTATTTTGCCGAGCTTGCCCAGCTGCAGCCCGGGGAAATCTATGTCTCCAGGGTGATCGGCGAATATGTACCCTCCCCGATCATCGGCACTTACACCCCCGCCCGGGCCGCAAAAGCGGGCATCCCTTTTGGTCCGGAAAAAGCCGGGTATGCGGGCAAAGAAAACCCGGTGGGCAAGCGTTTTCAGGGTATCATCCGCTGGGCCACGCCGGTTTTCAAGGATAAGGAAAAAATCGGGTATGTCACTCTGGCGCTCGATCATACCCATCTGATGGAATTCACCGATCATGTCGTGCCCACCACCGAACATTATTCCGACATCTCCGATGCCGGTGCGGGTAACTACGCCTTCATGTGGGATGACCTGGGTCGCAACATCTCCCATCCCCGTGATTATTTCATTGTCGGCTACGATCCGCAAACCGGCGAACAAGCGGTGCCCTGGCTCAGCGCTGAGCTTTTTACGCTGTGGCAGTCGATGCATGGTTCGTTTGCGCGATTCGAGCAGGCGGCGCCGCGTTTCCTCGACCAGAACCTGGAGAAAAAACCGGAGGCAAGCCTGACCAAGGCGGGCATGGTGGGTCTGGACTGCCGCTACCTCAATTTCGCGCCGCAGTGCGTCGGCTGGTACAATCTCACCGAGCACGGCGGCTCCGGTTCCTTTGTCATCCTCTGGAGCAACCTGTGGAAGCTGACCACTGCCGCCGCCATCCCCTACCACACCGGCATCTACAAAAACAGCCCGAGGGGCTTCGGATTTGTGACCATCGGCGCCAATGTCGATGAATTTCACAGCTCAGCCAACGAAACGGCGACGCGAATCAAGACCATTACCCAGGAATACGAAACCGAACTTGAGGCCAAACGCGGGCTCACGCTGACCATGATCGATCAGCGCTTAAAGGCGACCATCACCAATCTGAGCGTTTCCACCGGGATCATGATTATCCTGGTCATCGCCATCGCCATCTGGATGGCCGCCACCCTGACCGGCAAGATCACGGTCGTTATTCAGGCCATCAAACGGTGTAAGTCCGGCCAGTTCGCTTCGCATCTCGAGGTGGCCAGCAACGATGAGCTCGGACAGCTGGCCCAGGCGCTCAACGAAATGTCCGATCAGCTCCAGCGATCGATGGTCGAAATTCAGAATGCCCGGGAACGGGCGGAAAAATCGGATCAGGCCAAAAGCCTTTTTCTGGCCAATATGTCCCATGAGATCAGAACGCCGATGAATGCCATCCTCGGCATGACCAATCTGGCGATGCGGGCGCGGTCGGATGACAAACGGCTGAATCTGCTTAAAACGGTGATGCATGCCGCTGAAAGCCTGCTCAGCCTGCTAGATGACATCCTCGATTATTCCAAGATGGAGGCCGGCCAGCTGCATCTGAACACGGCGCCTTTTGATCTGAGCCGATTGCTCGCAGGCATTGTCTCGACCATGAACCTGCCCGCGGTGGAGAAAGGACTGCGCCTAGAGATCGAGCTCGCCGATCAGCTCCCCCCGGTGTTCATCAGTGACGACCTCCGGCTCAGGCAAATCCTGCTCAACCTGGTGGGCAATGCGATCAAATTCACCTCCAACGGTGGTATCACCATCCGGGTTGCGTACGACCAGGCAACCCCCGAGGGCGAGCCTGTCAACGTGCATTTTGTGGTTGCCGACACCGGCATCGGCATCCCTCCCGAAAAACTCTCCCTGATCTTCGAGAGTTTCGAGCAGGCCGACAGCTCGTACACGCGCCAATACGGCGGCACCGGCCTGGGACTTTCCATCTGCCGCCAGCTGGTCAGCCTGATGGGCGGCAGAATCTGGGCCGAGAGTCAGGTGCACCACGGCAGCGCCTTTCATTTCATGATCCCCATGCTGCCTTGCGCCGCAGGGGCACTGCCGATCGAATCCGCCGAAACAAGCCGGCAGCAACCCGCCCTCAGGGGACTGCGCATCCTGGTGGTCGACGATAACGAGGTCAATCGCGACGTGGCCAGCATGACGCTGGCAGAGGACCATACGGTGACCACCGCCAACAACGGCCTCGAAGCCTTGACCGCGCTGGCCACGGGAGATTTCGATGTGGTGCTCATGGATGTGCAGATGCCGTTGATGGATGGGCTCGCCGCCACCCAAATCATCAGAGCCTTGGAACAGGAAGCCGCGATCTCCATTGACCTGCCGGACAAGGTCCGCACCCTGCTGGCCCGAAAACTGCGCAGCAAACATTTGCCGGTGGTGGCGATGACCGCCCATGCCATGGAAGGCGACCGGGAAATGTGCCTGGCCGCCGGCATGGATGCGTACATCACCAAACCGCTCCAGCCCGGTCAGCTGGTGGAGGTGCTTCTGGCCGTGCTGACCGATCCCCCGCTTGCCAGCGAGCAGCAAATAGAACCGTTGGAGCACTCCGCCGACCCGTCCCCCCCAACACTGCCGCTCCAGCCCACCGCCGAAGCAGTGTGGACCTATCTGCAGACCACGACCCAGCTGGTCCCCGCCCAGATCGATAAAATCCTGCAGACCGCCAGAATGAGCCTGATCAGGCAACTCGACGCAGCGGATGAGGCGCTGCACAACCAGGATTACCCGACGCTCATCAGAGCTGCCCACACCCTGAAGGGGACACTGCTGCAGTGCGGATTGGCCGACTGGGCAGAACAAGCGCAACAGCTTCATGACGGCGCCAAGGACCAGCGGGAGCTGCCGCTTGCCGCGATGCTGGCGGCAATCCGACAGGGCATGCGCCAACTGCTTACCACTCAGGAGTAAATACCGGCAAGCGCTCGTTGCCTCTGCCGGTCCGGCCTGGCAAAACGAACAGCTCCGAGCACCAAGGCTCTCGACCGAGCCGTTTGTCTCCGCCACCAACCCCATCAAGTCGCCATTCTGCCGAGGCAGGCTGCCGTCTGTCGGGCAGGAATGTCCTTGACAACCCGGCACCCCCTTTTTAAGTACAGGGCGTTACCCTCTCACTCCATCCGCGCCGAGGAACCTGCCCATGTACGCCTGCCTGCCCCCCAATGTTGACCCCTTTTTCTTCGACGGTGAAGATTTGCGGGAGATCGCCGACGAAGCCACCGTTACAGCCGGCCTGACCCTGTTCAAAGACCATCAGGTGATTGTCTGCGATCAGGAAAGCGACCTGCTGTGGGGCAAGGTGGCCGACGACCAATGGGACATGCCGCCGGATGTTCAGCTGCGACTGGAGGCCGATGGCCGTCTCAGCTTCGCCTGCGCCTGCGGCCAGGCGGTCTGTGCCCACCAGGTGGCGGTCCTCTTGGCCTACGGGGATCAACGCGGCGAAACTGGCCAACTGCTGAGCGCGGCGGACACGGCCATCCGCGATCGTAAAAAACGGGGACGAACCGAGGTCCAGGTCGAAAACACCAGCGGCGAACCCTGGTTTGGTACCTGGCGGGCCTGGTCCCTGTCCTCGGCCCCGGGCTCCCGGCACTACCGGGTCACCATCCGCAGCCTGCAGCGCCGGTCCAATCACTGCACCTGCCCGGATCTCCGCGGCAACCAGCTGGGCACCTGCAAGCATATCGAGGCCGTGCTGCACCGGGTGCGCAAGCACCCCGAGTACGCCGTCTTCAAGGACCAACCGCCGCCGTTTTCTTATATTTACCTGGCCTGGGATGTCGAGGACGCTCCTAAAATCCGACTCCACCGTCACCCCGACCTGGCCGATCAACTGGCCGTGCTCTGCGAACGTTCGTTCCAAGCCGACGGCACCTTTGCCGGTCGGCT
>CAIMMA010000324.1 GCA_903842475.1 uncultured bacterium | reverse complement strand
GGGCACGGAAAATAACACGACCATTCGCTTGATTATCGAAACCCTGGGGTTGATCGGCAATCCGGAGTCGATCAATACCCTGACCGATTATCTCTACTCCGCCGACCGCGAACTGATTATCGCCGCTATCCAGGCACTGGGGCAGGTCGGGACCCATACGGCCATGCATCGGCTGGCCGAGCGGATGGGAACGGACAACGAACTGGACCTGATTATCCTGGGCATCTTTGCCGATGTCCAGGATCAGGTGTCGCTGGACAAACTCAACGACACGCTCCGTTCGCATTACGCCCATATGCGGATCTATGCCAAGGATGAACTGATCCGCATCGGGGTTAAGGCGGTGCCGGTGCTGATTGAAAACCTCAAGGAAGGGGACAGCGACCTGCTGGTGCATACCCTTAATGTACTCGGGGATATTGGCGACGAAAGCGCGATTATGCCGATCAGGGCCCTGCTCAACACCCTTCCCCGAAACGCCAACGTTCGTTTTGCCGCCTATGAGGCTTTGGCATTGCTGCCTCTGCGCAAAGGCGCTTACACCCTTGCCTCCGGGCTGACCGATGGCGAAGATCACGTCTGTACAGCGGCGGCTCGAGCCATTGACCGGAACTTCAACGAGATTCTTGCGGCCGGCATCAAAAATATGATCAGGGCCCAAAATGACGAGGCCCGCCATATCGTTAAAATCATCGTCAATGCCCAGGTCGACAACCTTTTCCTCAGTCTGGCCAAGGAGGAGTATTTCCAGGAGATGGCCCTGATGTACCTGCCTCATTCCCACCGTGATATCAAGAACCACTATATCGCCTTGCTCAAGGAACACGGACTGGAACCCTTTGCCGCCAAGATTTCGGGCGGCGAGGCAGACGTCAGTGCCCGAATCAAGGTGTGCGCCGTGGACGATTCACGGATGATTCTCAATATTTACAAGGCGACCTTGCATGAGTTGGGTTTTGAACCGGTGCTTTTTGAATTTCCGGCCGGGGCGCTGGAATGGATCGCCCGTGAAAAACCGGCGTTGGTTTTGACGGATTTGAATATGCCTGAGATCTCAGGCATCGACCTGACCTTGGCCATCAGGAAGTTGTATGCCGCGGACGTTTTGCCGGTGATCATGGTGACCACCCAGAGTGATATTCAGGATCACGAAGCCGCCGCCAAGGCCGGGGTCAATGATATCCTGATCAAACCCTTTAACGCCGATTCGCTGCGGATTGCGATGGGGAAATACATCAAGGTGCAATAAGCCCGGCGGTTATCAGCAGTGCCTGGTCCGGCAGGGCGAGGCGTCAGTCGCTGATTTCCTGAAGGTACTGCGGAAGTCGGTCGAAGTAACGACCGACCTCTTCCGGCTTATGGGCATCGGAACCGGCGTGGAGCGGAATCCCTCGTTGCAGAGCCCCTTTGATGATCCAGGGGGCGGGGAAGGGGGAGCCGCGGTAGTCAATGCCTGAAGTGTTGATCTCCAGGGCGGCCCCTTTTGCCTGAATCCCATCCAGCAAGGTCTCTATCTGCCTTCGGTGGTCTTCGTTAAACCCAATGCCAGGATAATGCCGTAACACTGCATCCAGATGGCAGACCACATCACAGTCGATCATCCCGATCGCCGCGATCAACGCATCGAGATACGCCGTGACCACCCCGTCGACCCCGATGGCTGCCAATTGCTCCAGGCTTTCCCGACGGCGGCTCAGCAGGTTGAGGTGGCGGTCGCCGTGGCGGTGGAAGTGACAGGAAAGCCCGATACGGTCCCACGAATACCTGGCCAGTTTTTCCTGGAGCAGGCTGACCGCTTCCGGATTATATCCGGTCTCAACGCCCAACCGGATATCGATGATACCGCGGTAGCGCTGCTGCAGTCGTCTCCCCTCCTCGAAATAGTAGGCAAATTCGCCTTCCAGCCAACTGCGTGGCTGGTAGTGGATTCCTGCCTCTAAATGTTCCAGAAAGCACATAGTCGTCAAGCCCCGTTGTATCCCTTGCTGGACGTATTCTTCCATTTCGCCGCTGGCGTGGTTGCACAGGCGGGTATGGACATGGCCATCAATGGTTATATCAATCAGAGCAGGCATGGTGTGCCGGAAGGCGGAGGTGAGAGAGGAGGAGCGTACAAAAGACGATGGTCAGGCATTTCCTTTGGGGAAAAAATGGAGTACCCCATCGATTTCGGAGGTGTCGCAGATATCGCCCATTTCCATGTCGAGATCAAAAAATCCCATGAGTTCGTTCATTTCGACGGAAAAAGTCGGGCCATCCGGGAGATGGTAAATCAAGGTGTTAACTTTGCTCAGGTCAATGGAGTTGGAAAAAATTCGTTTCATGTAGGTAAAAGTATCCAGAGTAAAAAAAAGGTGCCTATCTCTTAGCAGGTTTGGCAGGGAAAAAAAATAAAATAAGCAACCTTCCCTGACCATTTGTAAAGATAAGGCCGCGGGAGAGAAAAAGCAGGGTGGAGCAGGGGCTTTTATGTGTTTAATAGCGGGAAAAGGGGCGGGTAAAAAATATTTTACCCCCAATTGAGTTTGACAGCGGGCAACGGCATGGTAGAATATACACCCTTTATACTCTGCTCATAATGAGCGCTCGATTTGATTTGAATCCGTACTAGTAAGAGGTACCCCCATGATGAACAAACATAGGAATGCCGGCGTTGATGATGATGCCGATTTTATACAGGAAACCGATAAAAATCCGTCCAATATCCTTCCGGAAAAGCTTACCTTTGATTCGAAATTACAGTTTGCCTGCCACCCCAAGGTCAGTTGCTTCACCGCGTGCTGCCATAACATCAAGATCATACTCACTCCCTACGACATCCTGGTGCTGCGCAAACGCCTGAACCTCCCGGCGCATGAGTTTGTCACCCAGTACACCGAACCGACCTACCTGGAAAAGACCGACATGCCAGGGGTGCAGATCAAACTGGTCGGCGAGAAAAATGGTTGTCCGTTCGTCACCCCCGAGGGCTGCACCGTTTATACGGATCGTCCTTCGGCTTGTCGCTACTATCCAGTGGGGATGGCTGATTTTCATGAAGGGGGTTCTGACGATGCCCAGGAAGACAAGTTTTTCTTTCTCGTCAAGGAGCCCCACTGCAAAGGGCATGAAGAACCGAACCACTGGACCATCCGGGAGTGGCGTGCCGATCAGGGGGTTGATGTTCGTGACGAGATGAACAAGGAATGGCTCCGGTTGGTGATGCGGCGTAAGTCCTACGGGCTGCAGGCCGCGTTGAGCGATGCCGCCAAACGGATGTTTTTCATGGCGTCGACCGATCTGGACCATTTCCGCAAATTCATCTTTGAGAGTTCTTTCCTCGATACCTATGAAATCGATGCGGAAACCATTGCCAAGATCAAGGAAGACGATGTCGAGCTTATGCTTTTTTCCTTTAAATATCTGGCGAACACCTTGTTCGGAGCTGCCGGCCTGAGTATCAAGGAAGAAAAAATCAAGATCAAGGTGGCCGAGATCAAGAGTCGGCAGGATACCGCGCTCCAGCAGGCGGAAAAAGAATATGAAGAACTCAAAGCCGAACGTGCATTGCAAGAGAAAGAACGCCAGGACGCTAAGCAATCGCCGAGCGATTCCTGATCGTTCCTGTTAAGGCGAGGGGAATTGTCCCGCCGAATTTTTAGAATTTCTGCACGGAAGAAAAAATCCAAGGGCGTCGGCTGCAATCAGCGGCGCCCTTATTCGTTGGCCATAAAGTCAACCGGTTCCGCCAACCACCATTGCGCCCTGGTGTCCTTTCAAGCCTCGTCTGTCCCCTCTTGCTTGCCCTTTTGGTTTCCTGACTTCGTTACTCCTTCGGTTACATAGCGCTGCTATGCGCCCTCAGTCGTGCCTCGCAGGAAACCAAAATTGCGGCGCAATCTTGTGACATCTGAGGCTTGACATGACACCAGCAAAAAAAAGCCCTGCCGGTTTCCCGGCAGGGCTTTTGTGTTTCACAGCACCCGCAAGGGGTGGTGTTTGTTACTCAACGTCAAGCGCTTTAGCCCAACCTTTGAGCATTTTCCAAGCCTTGGTTACGTCTTTCTGCGAAGCGGCCATCAACTCTTCCGCATGCTCCGGGTTAGCCAACTTCAGCATCCGGTAGCGATTCTCGTTCAAAGCATAATCGGCAAAGGTGATGGTCGGCTCTTTGGAGTCGATGATCATCGGGTTTTTGCCTTCAGCCTCAAGCGTAGGATTGTAACGGAACAGTGACCAGTGACCGCACTCAACCGCCTTCTTCTGCTGCTCCAGACCCATGGCCATGTTGATGCCATGGTTGATGCAATGCGCATAAGCGATGATCAGCGACGGACCGTCATAAGCCTCGGCCTCCTGAATGGCCTTGACAGCCTGCTGCGGATTGGCGCCGAGCGAAATGCGGGCGACATAGACCGTACCGAAAGTGGAGAAGATCAGCCCCATGTTTTTCTTAGGAGCATTCTTTCCGCCGGCTGCAAACTGCGCAACCGCCGCCCGCGGGGTGGATTTGGACATCTGACCGCCGGTGTTGGAGTAGACCTCGGTATCCATGACCAGAACATTGACGTTCTGACCGGAAGCAAGGACGTGATCCAAACCGCCGTAACCGATGTCATACGCCCAACCGTCGCCACCGATGATCCATACGGATTTTTTCACCAGGTAATCGGCACAATGGTACAGTCGCTTGGCTACTTTTTCTTTATTCCCTTCCAGTGCAGCTTTCAATTCGGCGACCCGACCACGTTGGGCTTCGATCTCCATCTGCGTAGCCTGGCTGGCATTCAGGATGGAATCGGCCAACGCTTGGGTGACTAAGCCGTCTTTCACTGCGGCATGGACAAGTTCGGTAGCCTGGCTGGCCAGTTTGTCGACGGCCTGACGCATACCAAGACCATGCTCGGCGTTGTCCTCGAACAGGGAGTTGGACCAAGCCGGTCCGCGTCCGTCTTCGCGCTTGCAGTACGGGGTGGTCGGCAGGTTGCCGGTGTAGATCGAAGAACATCCGGTGGCATTGGAAGCCAGCATCCGATCGCCGATCATCTGGGTGACCAGTTTGATGTACGGGGTCTCGCCGCAACCGGCACAGGCGCCGGAGAACTCGAACAGCGGCCGTTTGAACTGGCTGCCCTTGATGGTGCCGACGTTGATCAGGCTTTCGTCAACTTCCGGCAGTCTCAGGAAGGTCTTCCAGTTCTCGACTTCAGCCAGACGCAATTCTTCGGTGTTGGTCATCATGCTAAGAGCGCGAACTTCAGTCTTGTTGCCGTCTTTGTCCTTTTTACGTGCCGGGCAAACGGTGACACACAGGGTACAGCCGCAGCAGTCAGCGGTGGAGACCTGCATGGTGAACTTCATGTCCTTGAACTCTTTTCCTACGGCATCGGCGGTTTTGAAGGTGGGTCCGGCGCCGGCAGCCTTGAGGGCGGCAGGAGTGGCAACCTTCATCCGGATACAACCGTGCGGGCAGATCAGGGAACAACGACCACACTGGATACAGGTTTCGGCATCCCATTGGGAAACCGTAACCGCGATGTTGCGTTTTTCCCACTGGGTGGTGGCGGTCGGCCAGCGGCCGTCATTGGGGAATTCGGAGACCTTGATGTCCTCGCCATGCCCTTCCATCATCTTGGCGGTGATGTTCTTGACGAAATCGGGAGCATCAGCAGGAACGATCGGGGGCATCTCATGACCGGTGATCTTTTTCGGGATCTTGATCTCGACGATGTTCTCGATGGCGCCGTCAACTGCGCCGTAGTTCATGTTGACGACCTTGTCGCCCTTGGTGCCGTAGGACTTTTTGATGGCTTTTTTGATCGCCTTGATCGCTTCATCTTTGCTGATGATGCCGGAGATCGCAAAGAAAGCGGTCTGCATGATCATGTTGATACGAGCGCCCAGGCCCAGTGCCAGGCCCAGTTTGACCGCATCGATGATGTAGAATTTGACCTTTTTGTCGATCAATTGTTTCTGCACCAGAGACGGCAGGCTATCCCAGATCTGGTTTTTGTCGTAGCTGGTGGTCAGCAGGAAGGTGCCGCCCGGTTCGAGGTTGGCCAGCATGTCGTAGGTGTTGAGGAAGGCCGGGTTGTGACAGGCGATGAAGTTGGCCTTGTTGATCAGGTACGGGGCGACAACCTGGTTTTTACCGAACCGCAGATGCGAAACGGTCATGGAACCGGATTTCTTGGAGTCGTAAACAAAATACCCCTGGGTGGAGTTCTCGGTCTCGGAACCAATGATTTTAATGGTGTTCTTGTTGGCGCCGACGGTACCGTCGGAACCCAAACCGTAGAACAGCGCCCGGTAGACATCGGATCCTTCGATGTTGAAGGATTTGTCGTAGGTAAGGCTGGTGAAGGTGACATCATCGTTGGGACCGACACAGAATTTCTTCTTTGGTGCCAGCGAGGCCATGTTGTCAAACACCGACTTAACCATGGCCGGGGTGAACTCCGCGGAACCCAGACCATAGCGGCCGTTGAGGATAACCGGGGTGAACATGGTGTGGTTGGCTTCGGCAGCCTCGCCGACAGCGGCGCGAATGTCAAGATAGAGCGGGTCGCCGTTGGAGCCCGGCTCTTTGGTGCGATCAAGCACGGTGATGCGCTCGACGGTCGGCGGCAGGGCGTTGACCATGGCCGCGGGATCGAACGGACGGAACAGGCGGACGATAACCATACCGACCCGGGCGCCTTCGGCGACGAGGTGCTCGATGGTGGAGGCCACGGTCAGGGCGCCGGAACCCATGATCACGATGACATCGGTGGCATCCGGGGCGCCAACGTAG
>CAIMMA010000323.1 GCA_903842475.1 uncultured bacterium | reverse complement strand
TCGATTCTCTCCATTCCCCTGGCCCTGCTCTTTAACTCCGTTATCGGCAGTGCCCTCCACCTGGCCATGGTTCCGGGGGTCGAAGCAGGGATGCAGAAGTGGGCGGCAATCATTTCCAAGCTGGCCTCGGACTGCGTGGCTGGGGTGATCGAAGGGTTGGCGGACCGGCAGAACAACGTGCGCATCCGCTTAAACGATTACCGAGAAAAAGTTTCCCAGCTGTTTGCGGTTTTTGCCCGTTTTGATGTGTTGTTTCCGGAAGAGGATGTCCTGGAACTGCTCCAGAAACCCAAGACTTTAATCGCCGCCATCCACCAGGATGCCCGGGATCTCGAGAAAGTGTTTATCGTCAATGCCCTGGACCTGATGTATATCTGGATGTACCAGCCAAGGGCGCGAAAGGCGCTGCAGCAGACCGTGGCGGCGATGTCCACCGAGGAATGGCTGATCTTTTACCGCTCCCAGCTGGTGCTCAAGCGCCACCGCGAAATCAGCCAGGTTTTTGTCGATGGCCTGGTCGGCAAAAACTTCTCCAAAGCGCTCTCGTTCTATCTCGACCGAGCCGATACGTATCTCGAGGATATGGTGGAGATCGGCAAAGTACGGGAGAAAATTCTTAAAAAACAGAACCAGTCCTCCACGGCATAGCGACCCAAAGGTGCGCCGCCCCCTGCCCATGGGGGAGCAACAAAAAAAGGGCGACCCGCAATGGGCCGCCCTTGGCGCTGCTGGAACGCTTGCGCGTTGCTCAATATTTGCTCAGATAATTGTCGAGCTCCCAATCGGTGACGGCGGTCCGGAACGCATCCCACTCCTTCTCCTTGCCTTCGACATATTTCCCGAGGATATGCTCGCCGAGAGATTCCTTGGCGATCGGATTGACCTTAAGCTCCTGAATAGCGTCCAGAAGATTTGCCGGCAGACTGGCGATTCCAGCCTCGACCTTCTCGGCAGCGGTCATCTCGAAAATATCGACATTGACCGATGGCGGCACAGGAAGATTATTTTTGATACCGTCCAGACCTGAATTCAGCATCATGGCAAAGGCCAGGTAGGGGTTGCAGGTGGGATCCGGGCAACGCACCTCGGTACGGGTTCCCATGCCGCGGGAAGCCGGGATGCGAATGAGGGCGGAGCGGTTGGAAGCGGACCAGGCGATGTACACCGGCGCCTCGTAACCGGCCACCAACCGTTTGTAGGAATTGACCAGCGGATTGGTAACGGCGCAGAATCCCCGGGCATTTTTCATGATGCCGGCAATGTACTTATAGCAGATTTCGCTGAGCTGCAGCGGTCCTTGCTCATCAAAAAAAGCATTGGTGCCGTCGAGTTTGAACAGCGACTGGTTGGTGTGCATGCCGGAGCCGTTGATCCCGAATACCGGTTTGGGCATGAAGGTGGCGTGCAGTCCGAATTCAGCGGCGATCGAACGGACCACCCATTTGAAGGTAATGGTGTTGTCGGCGGCGGTCAGGGCATCGGCATATTTGAAGTTGATCTCATGCTGCCCC
>CAIMMA010000322.1 GCA_903842475.1 uncultured bacterium | reverse complement strand
TCCGTTGCTGGGCAAAACCGGGACGGCCAATGATTACCGTAATGCCGCTTTTATTGGTTATGTCCCGGTCCTGTCCGCGGATAATCAAGCGAACTTGAGTCTGCAGGGCGGCTACACAGTCGGCGTCTACGCTGGATATGACACCAATCAGCCCATGGTCAAGGGCGCGACTCGGGTCAGCGGTTCCCTGGGAGCCTTGCCGGCCTGGACCGATATTGCTCAGTCTCTGCTCGATGCCGATAAAGTTGCCGACCGTCTCGATGCGGTCGATCTGACCTTCAACGGGTTGGCTCTCCAGTATCCAGATGTTCAGCAAGTTTTCGTACCGGTGGATCCACGCCAGGGCGGGGCGGTGGTGACCGGTGCTTCCGTATTGCGTCAGAGGACGCCACCGTCGAGGCCGTCCAGCCTCGGCTTTGGTGAAATGACCGAAGGCGGTCGTTTTGAACCGGAACGCCTGTTCGTCCCGGTCTGGAAAAATTGATGAACGTCTGGATGGTGGTTTTATATCGGTTTTTTCATGCTCTGAGCTTACTCTCTCCTATGCTTTCCGCTTGGAATTGGGAAGTTTTTTCGGGAAACTAAAGAAAGGAATTGTTCGGGACGTCTTTGTTTGGTATCTTTTGGGCGGCTTTTTCCCCGTTTATCAGGAGTCGGTAGGCCGGGGAGCAGATGTATTATTGTCAGAGTCCCTCCGTGTTGGTAGCTGATGGGTATGCTGATTGCCGGGGTGTCTCTTGTAGCCAAAGCGATACCTTTGCAGCAAACCTGACAGCTGTCCGCCACTCATCGGTTGATGCCCGGCGCTGAACCTGTCGTCGGTCGAGTCTCCTGATGCCCCCCCCTCAATATATACAAATATTATTTTTTGCCATGACACGCCTTTCTTATTTTGATGCCAAACAACTGTCTCTGCTTGTCTGTCTTTGCGGTCTGGTCCTTTCCGGTTGCGCGGCCGGGACCGGGATGATCGATCCCGCCGATGCCCGTGAAAAACGACAGGCCGCCATGAGGCAGGATGGCTCCATCTCCCCGTCCGCCAATACCGTGCAGCGGGATCTGCTGACTCCGGCGTTAACCGTAATCAATAATCGTATCTTTACCTACGGGCAGAAGGTTGAGGAGTGGCAAGGGGCTGAGAAAAAAATAGGTTCGATGTCTTTGCCCCAGGAAAAGGCGGGCAAAATCAATGAGTGCAAAGCGCAGTTGCAGAATATTCTCAACGAATACGGTGCGCTTCAGCAAAAGCTGCTCCAGGATAACCGGGCCGAAGCCAATCGTTTGCTGGCCGGTGATTCATTGCTTCAGCTCAACCAGCAGGATATCAACTACCTGGAAAGCGGGTGCGGCAAATTGCTGGCTGAACTCAAAGCCGCCCCGGAGCCCACGGTCGGTGCCAGCGTCGATCCCCAGATCAAGGCCGCCTTTGAGAGCGCCGATTATGACCGGGTTATTACCCTCTATGGGCAAATCGTTTTAGCGCCGGGATCGATTCCTGCGTATGAAACTACGTATCAGTACGGCCGCGCCCTGCTTAAGAATCATCAGGAAGTGGTGGCCCAGAAGGTGTTGGTTGATTTGCTGGCCCGGATACGGCATCAGCAGGGGCAGGAAGCCATGACCCTGCACCTGATGCAGATCGTCGCCGATCTCGACTTAGGTTTGGGGATGCATGAGGACGCACGCCGACAGTATGAAGAGGTGGTTCGGTTATCCGCTGAACGCGGCCAGAAAGATGAGTGGGCCGGCTTGCAGCTGGCCGCCCTGCAGACCGGCGGGGCGCCCCCTGAGGAGTTGAAGGACTACAGTGTGTTGGTGAAGAATTACCTGGCCTATACCCCAAAGCGCGATGGGTACGCCGTGGCGGAACAAGCAGAGAAATTTTTGCTTTCGTATCCGGCGTCGCGATTGGTCGCCAATGTCAACACGATGCATAAAACTACTCGGGAGCAGGCTGATGCCTATTTGAACCAGGGCATTAAGCGGGTGGAAGCTCTGGCAAGCGAGCGCAAACTCCAGGAGTCCGCAGTAATTGCCGGACAAGGTTCCGCCGCGGGCTCGCTGCCGGCAAATCAGGAGGTGCCCAAAGGGGACCAGGCCTCGGCTGCACAGGCGGCAGTGAACAAC
>CAIMMA010000321.1 GCA_903842475.1 uncultured bacterium | reverse complement strand
GGTGGCCAGGACCGGTTGCACGGTCAGGGGCACCTTGAGATTGAAACTTTTGTAGACCACAAAGGTCTCGACCGAACGGACATGGTCGATGGTGGCCACCTCCTCGGTAAAAAATTCGAGCAGGCCGAAATTCTTGGCCAGCATGGCGGTGACGATCAGGTCGAACTGACCGGTGACCACGCAGACCGAGATCACCCCCCGCAGCTTGCTGAACTCTTCTCCTTTTTTTACCAGATCCATGCCCTTGACCCGGACCCCCACCATGATGATCTGCTGATCGGGCAGGGCCTCGGGGTTGACCAGGCCGCTGATCGACAGCACCCCCTCCTCGGTCAGCTTCTTGATCCGCGAGCGGACCGTGCCCTCGGCCAGGCCCAGGTCCTCGGCAATCTTTTTAAACGAGGCCCGGCCGTCTTTGAGGTGGTTGATGATGGCGATATTGGTGGCGTCGATCTGCATCGGTCGGTTCCGGAGAAATTGATAAAATAACCGATCAAAAGTAAAAAAAAATATCGATACTGTCAATATTGATGTGTGAATTTATCGAATTCGGCAGAAATGTCGCCGATGTTGGTGGGCGGTCGCCAAAAAAAATGATCGGCTATACGGCGCTGTTCATGGTGATTGCCCGGTCTGCCTGTCGGCCATGACCTTTACCACCTGGGCCGCGCTGGGCGTGATCAAACAACCGCCGCTGCTGCTGGGGCTGGCCTTTTCGTTGCTGGTCCCGCTGGGGATGGCCATGATCGGGGTCGGTCTCTACTTCGTCGGCTCGCTCTTTCTCCCGGCCAAAATCGAGGCTGCCCGCGCTCTGTTTGCTGCCACCGCCAATGAAGGTTCGACGCCGATCGGCCAGGATCGACTCGGGGTGCCCTGGCGTTTTTGATTGAAGTGCTGCGGGAGCTGCCGCCAGAAGGAAGGCGACGGAGACGGGCGGGTTGGCGGGGTCGGGGGGAGGAAGAAGGCGGCCGGAGCGCTTGAGCCGATGCGGGTCGGTCGCAGCGCTCCGGTCAGGGAGCGAGTGGATTACTTCAGAGCGGCCAAGGCGGCGCTATAGTCGGGCTCTTGAGCGATTTCGGGCACCTGCTCGGTGTAGATGACCTTGCCGTCGGCATCGATGATGACAATCGCCCGGCTCAGCAGACCGGCAAGCGGGCCAGTGGTGACGGTCACTCCATAGTCCTTGCCAAAAGCCGGCGAACGGAACACCGACAGCGACTCGACATTTTTAAGGCCGTCGGTCTCGCAGAAACGGGTATGGGCAAACGGCAGGTCGGCGGAGATGCAGAGGACCACGGTGTTGGTCAGTTCGCCGGCGGCCTTGTTGAACTGGCGGACCGAGGCGGCGCACACCGGGGTGTCGATGGACGGGAAAATATTGAGAACCACCCGTTTGCCCTTGTAATCGGTCAGGGTCGCCTCGGAGAGGTCGGTCTTGACCAGGGTGAAGGCCGGGGCGGCGGATGTTTTGGCGGGCAGGGTGCCGATGGTTTGGAATGCGTTGCCTTTCAGGGTGATGGTGGCCATGGATATTGCTCCTTTTCTTGCTGGATATTGATATTTGCGCCGCAGCGGCAACCGAACATTTCAGTAGCGCCGGCGGTGATCATGGTTGGAGACAGGGTCTAGATGATACGTTGATGCACATAATAATGATTCTCCTTTAGATGTAAAGGAAAATCTGCAAAGAATAAAGCGATATTTATAAAAATGCCGAGAGAACGGGGTGCTGGGGGATGCCGTTATGCCGGTCGGGAAGCACCTGTCATCGCCCTTCCTGATCTTGGGGAAAATTCGTGGCAAACGAACGAGAAGGTACGGTGCGGGTGCGTTGGAAAGACCAGATGTATTGGCCCGTCAATGACAAGCAGCTGTCCGGCTCGTCGGTGGACCAACGCGGTGGCGGCAGCCGGCTGAGCCCTCCCGGATCCGTTATGGCGGCTCCTTAAACAATGCCCGGTGTCGAGAGCAGGGCCCTGATACGGGGATACTGGACCATGTCGGTCAGCCACTCCTCGGGAATCGCCGCAGCACCCAAATGGGCGCCGAGGATCATGCCGACCGCCAGGCCGCGGGCTGCCGAATCGCCACCGGCCATCACGTTTTCGATCAGGACGCTCTTGAGATCGGTTGTATAGGTAAGGATCAGATGGATGGCGCCGGGCAGGGCCGCGGCAATGCCGCACATCTGGCCGAATTTCTTGATCACCGTGCGGGTGTCCTTGCCGCCGCTCTCCAACCCGCCCCGGATGCGGATGTCCAGATCGATATCGGCCACCCCTTCCTCCAGGGCAGTTTCCATAGCCTCCCTCGGGTCGGTGCCGTGGAGCACCGCCCAACCGGTCTTGGCCAGAAATTCCGCCCCGGCCAGGGTGGCCGGGTGGTTGTGGGTCAGGGCGGTCTGCTGCCGGACCGCGGCCAGCAGACCGGGTTGGTCGTTCTGATAAAAAAAGAGCAGCGGCGCTATCCGGGCCGCCCCGCCGAGGTCCGAGGAGTGCGAGCCGCATTGGTCCGGCGGCACCTGTCGGTGCATGTTCTCCAGGGTGGTGGCG
>CAIMMA010000320.1 GCA_903842475.1 uncultured bacterium | reverse complement strand
GGTGCTGACCCCGGGGGCGGCCTGACCCAGAATCTCCACCGAGGGGATGCCGTTGTACCGTTCCAGCCGGGGGGAGCCGTACAGCCAGCGACCGCTGGCAAAGGCGGAGAACGGCACCATGGCCCCGCTTTTGCTGCGCGCATACCAGGTGCTGATATCCTCGGGCAGCATTCGGTAGCGGGGATCCGCCTGGAGATAGACCTTCTTCACCCGACCGTTCTGGATGAAATCGTTGACATAGGTGCTGCCCCAGGCCGTGGCGAGGATGTTGTTGATCTCGGTCAGCGACACCCCCTGGGCACTGGCGCGGACATCGTCGATATCGAGCTTGAACTGGGGCGAGTCATCCTGGCCATTGGGGCGGACCGCCACCAATTTGGGGTTTTTCATCGCCAGGCCCAGCATCTGGCCTCGGGCCGCCATCAGCTTTTCATGGCCCAGGCCGCCGCGATCCTGGAGCTGGAAATCAAAACCGTTGGCCACGCCGAGCTCCAGCACCGCCGGCGGCGAAAAGGCAAAGGCCAGGCCGTCGCGGATCTGGGCAAAGGCCTTCATCGCCCGGCCGGCAATGGCCGGGGCCTTGAGGTCCGGGGTCTTGCGCAGGCTCCAATCTTTCAATTTGACAAAGGCCAACCCCATGTTCTGGCCGCGGCCGGCAAAACTAAAACCAGTGACCGTGATCACCCCGGTCACGGTCTGCTTCTCCTGCTCAAGGAAATGGCGCTCCAACTGGCGGATGACCTCGACGGTGCGCTCCTGGGTGGCCCCGGCCGGCAGTTGGACCTGGCAGATGAGAAAGCCCTGATCCTCGTCGGGAAGAAAGGAGGTGGGCAGGCGAAGGAAAAAGAAGACCATGATGGCGACAATCCCGCCGTAGAGCACCAGGTAGCGCAGCGGTTTGGCAAATGAGCGGCTGACCAGGCCCTCGTACTTGGCGCGGCAGAAGTCAAAGCCCCGGTTGAACCCTTGGAAGAAGCGGCAGAATGGGCCGCACTCGCCCGGCGCGTGCCCTTTTTCAATCGGATTGAGCAGGGTGGAGCAGAGGGCCGGGGTCAGGATCATGGCCACCAGCACCGACAGGATCATGGCGGCGATGATGGTGATCGAAAACTGGCGGTAGATGACCCCGGTGGAGCCGCCGAAGAAGGCCATGGGCAGGAAGACCGCGGTCAGGACAGTGGCGATGCCCCAGAGGGCGCTGGTGATCTGGCCCATGGATTTGATGGTGGCGTCATGGGGCGAGAGCCCCTCCTCGCTCATGATCCGCTCGACGTTCTCCACCACCACGATGGCGTCGTCCACCAGCAGGCCGATGACAATCACCAGGGCGAACATGGTCAGGGTATTGATTGAGAATCCCGCCGCCGCCAGCACCCCCATGGTCCCGAGCAGCACCACCGGCACGGCGATGGTGGGGATCAGGGTGGCGCGGAAGTTCTGCAGGAAAAGGAACATGACCAGGAAAACCAGGCAGACCGCCTCGATCAGGGTATGGACCACCTCCATGATCGAGATCTTGACAAAGGGGGTGGTGTCGTAGGGATAGACCACCTTCATGCCGGCCGGAAAGTATTTCGACAACTCCTCCATCTTGGCCTTGACCCGGTTGCCGGTCTCCAGGGCATTGGCCCCGGAGGCAAGACGGATGGCCATGCCGCCCAGGGGATTGCCGTTGTAGAACGACTGGAGTTCGTAGTTCTCGGTGCCGACCCTGCTCTCGGCCACGTCCTTGAGCCGGACGGTGGAGCCGTCGCTGTTGGTGCGCAGGATGAGGGCATCGAACTGCTCCGGGGTCTGCAACAGGGTGCGGGCGGTGACGGTGGCATTCAGCTGCTGCCCTTTCTCTGCGGGCAGACCGCCGAACTGGCCGGCGGAGACCTGGGCGTTCTGGGCCTGGAGGGCGGCGATGACATCATTGGTGGTCAATTGGTAGCTGTTGAGTTTGGTCGGGTTGAGCCAGATCCGCATGGCGTTCTGGGTGCCGAACAACAGGAGTTCGCCCACCCCGTCGAGGCGGCTGAGGATATCCTGGATGTTGGAGACCATGTAGTCGGCCAGGGCGTTGCGGTCGAGGCTGCCGTCCTCCGAGACCAGGCCGACGATGAGCAGGAAGTTGCGGGTGGATTTGACCACCGCGATCCCCTGGCGCTGGACCACCTGGGGCAGGAGCGGCACCGCCAGCTGCAGCTTGTTCTGCACCTGGACCTGGGCGATGTTGGGGTCGGTGCCCGCCTTGAAGGTCAGGGTAATCGACACCGCGCCCGACGAGTCGCTGGTGGAGGACATGTAGATCAGGTTGTCGATGCCGTTGAGCTTCTGCTCGATCACCTGGGTGACCGTATCCTGCACGGTCTGGGCCGAGGCCCCGGGATAGGTGGCGTTGATGGCGATCTGCGGCGGGGCAATGGCCGGATACTGGGACACCGGCAGGGTGTTGATCGACAGCAGGCCCGCCAGCATGACCAGGATGGCGATCACCCATGCAAAGATCGGACGGTTGATGAAAAAACGGGGCATGGCGACTCCTTAGGATTGCTTGGCTGCGGGTTGGCTGCCGGTATCGGCCGCTTTGCCCTCAAAGGGCACCACCTTCACCGCTGCTCCGGGACGGACCCGCTGGAGCCCCTCGACGATCACCCGGTCACCGACCTTGAGGCCCTCGGTGACCAGCCAGGCATCGCCCACCGCCCGTTCGGTCTTTAACAGCCGCCGTTCCACCGTGTCGTTTTCGCCAACCACCAGGGCCACCGCATTGCCGGCGGGATCGCGACTGACCCCGCGCTGGGGCACCAGCATCACCTGGTCGCGCACCCCTTCCTCGATCAGGCC
>CAIMMA010000319.1 GCA_903842475.1 uncultured bacterium | reverse complement strand
GGATCATGCCGGCGGAGGGACTTGCTGCTTTTTCCCCACCGCTGTTTTCCCCGTCTCCCGCCCTTTACTGTCCATCATCCACCCAGGTCGTCATCCTTCATCACGAGGTTGCCATGAGCGCGCTTGCCGGAAAAACCGCAGAAAATCTGCTGAAAATCAGAAAGCACAAGCCGTTGATCCACAACATCACCAATTTCGTGGTCATGAACTTCACCGCCAACGCACTGCTGGCCTGCGGCGCCTCTCCGGTCATGGCCCATGCCGAAAACGAGGTCGAGGAAATGGTCGCCTTTGCCGGGGCGCTGGTCCTCAATATCGGCACGCTCTCCGACCCTTGGATTGCCGCCATGCTCAAAGCCGGCCGCAAGGCCACCCAGCTGGGTACGCCCATTATTCTCGATCCCGTGGGTTCCGGCGCGACGGCCCTGCGAACCGATACCGCCAAACAGATTCTCAACGACACCAAGGTGAGCGTGGTGCGCGGCAATGGCTCCGAAATTCTGTCGCTTGCCGGCCAAGGGTTTACAACCAAAGGGGTCGACACCCTCCATTCGGTGTCCGATGCCGCCGCTGCCGCCGGACAGCTCGCCCGGGAACTCGGCACCACCCTGGCGATCACCGGCCTGGTTGATATGGTCACCGACGGCAAACGGATCGTCACCATTGAGGGCGGCCATCGCCTGATGCCGCTGGTTACCGGCACCGGCTGCGCGGCCACCGCCATTATCGGGGCTTTTCTCGCCGTTGATGCCGATCCTGTCTCGGCCGCGGCGACCGGCCTGGCCTTCTTTGGGTTGGCCGGGGAAACGGCGGGCACCAGAGCCGCCGGTCCGGGCACCTTCATGATCCAACTGCTAGATGCCCTCTACACCCTCACCCCGGAAGAAGTGGCCAGGCGTTGCCGAATCCACGAGGACTGATCAGCAGAACATGATCGATTACTCCCTCTATCTGGTCACCGACCGAAGCCTGTCGCTCGGTCGGACCACTGTCAATATCGTCCGGGCCGCGGTTGCCGGCGGGGTCACCTGTGTGCAGCTGCGGGAAAAGTCTTGCCCTACCAAAGCCTTCATCGAGGAAGCCCGGGCGCTGAAAGCACTGCTTGATTGCCTGGAAACACCCATTCCGCTGATCATCAACGACCGGCTCGATGTCGCCCTGGCCATAGGCGCCAACGGGATTCATCTCGGCCAGAGCGACATGGCCCTTGCCGACGCCCGGCGGCTGGTCGGCACGACCATGTGCATCGGCATTTCGGCGGAATCGCTGGAAGACGCCCTCCGCGCCGAGGCGGAAGGCGCCGACTATATCGGCATCAGCCCGGTATTCGCCACCCCGACCAAAAACGACACCGCCCCGCCGCTTGGCCTCGACGGCATCCGCCGCATCCGGGCCGCGGTACAGCTCCCCCTGGTCGGCATCGGCGGCATTCATCAGGAAAACGCCGGGGCCGTCATCCGCGCCGGGGCCGACGGAGTAGCGGTGGTTTCGGCCATTGTCAGCGCCGCCTGCCCGCGAAGCGCGGCCTCCGCCCTCAAACAACAGATTTATTCAGCCCGAGAAAAGGAACACTCTCCATGGAACACCCTATAAAAACCTATCGCCGGGTGTTGACCATCGCCGGCTCGGACAGCGGCGGCGGAGCCGGAATTCAGGCGGATCTGAAAACCATCTCGGCCAACGGCTGCTACGGCATGAGCGTGATCACCGCGCTTACCGCCCAGAATACCGTCGGGGTCACCGGGATCCATGCGGTGCCGGTAGATTTCGTGGCCGCCCAGATGGAGGCGGTACTTGGGGACATCGGCGTAGATGCGGTCAAAATCGGCATGCTGTTCTCCCCAGAACTGATCCGGACCGTGGCCGATCAACTCAAAAAATTCGCGGTCACCCGAATCGTGCTGGACCCGGTGATGGTGGCCCAGAGCGGTGACAAACTCCTCCAGGACGAGGCGATCATGGCGCTCAAGCAGTACCTTATCCCCCTGGCCGAACTGATCACCCCCAATCTGCCGGAGGCCTCGGTGCTGCTGGGCCGGGAGATCACCGCAGCCGCAGCGATTGAAGCCGCGGCCATCGAACTGGCCGGGCTGGGCTGCGCCAATGTCCTCATCAAAGGCGGCCATCTGGAAGCCGGCGACAGTGACGACTGCCTCTATCTTGGCGCCGATCGTCGGCTCGTCACCTTTCCGGGGGGGCGCATCGCCACCCGGAACAACCATGGCACCGGCTGCACCCTCTCTTCAGCCATTGCCTCGTTCATCGCCAAGGGCGAAACCATGGTCAGCGCCGTGGGCTTGGCCAAGGAATACATCACCGGTGCCATCCGGGCCGGCGCCGACTATCGCCTCGGCCACGGACACGGCCCGGTGCATCATTTTTTCCGCTTCTTTTGAGCGAAATGGTTGACGCCCCGCCTCGGGTGACAGCCGATGCCGCGATGAACGCCCCTGCCATCGTCTTTGACCGGGTCAGCCTGGACTTCTCCGGCAAGCCGCTGTTCCGGGATCTTTCCCTGCGCCTGGAAGGCGGGCAAACCACCTGCATCCTCGGCCCCAGCGGCTGCGGCAAATCGACCCTGCTCAAACTGATTGCCGGGTCCCTGGCCCTGCCCTATACCGGCAATATTTTCCTGGACACGGCTTGCCCCGGTGGCCAGCAGGTGGCCTGGATGGGACAGAACGATCTGCTGCTGCCCTGGCTCACCCTCCTTGACAACGTCCTGCTCGGCGCCAGACTGCGCCATCAACTCTCCGAGACCCGCCGACAGCAGGCATTGGCCCTGATCCGGGAGGCCGGACTCGCCGGGTATGAGCAGGCACTGCCCATGACCCTGTCGGGCGGCATGCGCCAGCGCGGCGCCCTGCTGCGCACCCTGATGGAAGGCAGGCCGGTGCTGTTGATGGACGAGCCCTTCTCGGCCTTGGACGCCCTCACCCGGGTAAGGCTGCAGAGCCTGGCGGCGCGACTCACCCAAGGGGCCACTGTGGTGCTGGTCACCCACGACCCCCTGGAGGCCCTGCGGCTGGCGAACCGGATCATCGTCCTGGCCGGGGAGCCGGTGCAGGTTGCCGAAATCCTTGATCTGGGCGGGGCCACCCCGCGCGACCCCGGTGATCCAACAGTCACCGGCCAATACCCCGGACTGCTGCGGATGCTGATGAACGGGGAGGGACCATGAAAGCCCTGCGCCTTCTCTTTCTGGCCGCCGGCCTGCTGACCCTGTGGCAACTGCTGGTCCTGCTCACCGGGGCGCCGCCCTATATCCTCCCCGGGCCGCTGCCGGTGGGCCGAGCCCTGCTCACCCACCTGCCGATCCTGGTCAGGCATCTGGGCACCACCCTGACCGAAATCCTCCTCGGCCTGTTGCTCGGCACCCTGCTGGGGACCTCCAGCGCGCTGGCCATGATCGTTTCGCCGCTGCTCAAACGGTGGATGCTGCCGCTGCTGGTGATCAGTCAGGCTATTCCGGTCTTTGCCCTGGCCCCGGTGCTGGTGCTCTGGTTCGGTTACGGCATGGCTTCAAAAATCGCCATGGCGGTCCTGATCATCTTTTTCCCGGTGACCTCTTCTTTTTATTACGGCATGCAGCGCACTGACCCGGACCTGCTCGAACTGGCTCGGATCATGGGCGCCCGCCCCCTGGCCGTGCTCCGCACCATCGTCATTCCTTCGGCACTGCCCGCCTTTGGCGCCGGGGTGCGGGTTGCCGCCGCCGTGGCCCCCATCGGCGCAGTGGTCGGCGAATGGGTCGGTTCGAGCGCGGGTTTGGGGTTTTACATGCTCCATGCCAATGCCCGCATGCAGATCGATGTGATGTTCGCCGCCCTGACCATCCTGGCGGCCAGTTCCCTGCTGCTCTATTTTCTGGTCGATCACTTGCTTGATCGCCTCATTTTCTGGCAACCCCAACAAGGACCCAACCTATGAAACCCTATCGATTATTCCTTCTCCCCCTGCTGCTCGCCGCCCTGTTGGCCCCGATTTCCCCGGCCAGGGCCGCGGACAAACTGACCGTGCTGCTCGACTGGTTCGTCAACCCCGACCACGCCCCTCTCTATGTGGCCCTGGAAAAAGGGTTTTTCAAGAACAGAGGGCTGGAGGTCGAACTGATCGCCCCCTCCAACCCCAACGATCCGCCCAAACTGGTGGCCGCGGGCAAGGCGGACATCGCAGTCTCCTATCAGCATCAGCATCAGATGCAGGTCGACCAGGGGCTGCCGCTGGTGCGGATCGCCACCCTGATCGCCACGCCGCTCAACTCGCTGGTGGTCCTTGAGGATTCGAAGATCAAGACCATCGCCGATCTCAAGGGCAAGACCATCGGCTATTCGGTGGGGGGATTTGAGACGGCGCTCTTGAAGGTGATGCTGGCCAAGGAAGGGGTGCAACTGGAGGATGTCAAACTGGTCAATGTCAATTTTTCGCTGTCGCCGTCGCTATTCACCGGCCAGACCGACGCGGTGATCGGGGCGTTCCGTAATTTCGAACTCAATCAGATGGCGATCGAAAAACGACCGGGACGCGCCTTCTTTGTCGAAGAGTTCGGCGTACCGGCCTATGACGAACTCATCCTGGTGGCCGCCAGCGAGACCCTGGCGGATCCGAAGCTGCGCAAATTCGTGGACGCCCTGGAAGAAGGGGTGCAGTATTTGATCAACCATCCCGATGAGAGTTGGAAACTGTTCGTCAGCCATGGCCGGGAAAACCTTGACGATGAACTCAACCGCCGGGCCTGGAAAGACACCCTGCCGCGCTTTGCCCTGCGGCCCGGCGCCTTGGACCAGAACCGGTACCGCCGCTTTGCCCGTTTCCTCCAGGAAGAAAAGATCGTGACCAAGGTGCCGCCTCTCGATACCTGGGCGGTGGAATTGCCGTAATCGACACCAACCCAGCCCCTTATCCACCCGGCGTTCAGACGCCGGGTGCGAACAACCCCTTGCCGTGATCCTGCATGGCTACTATGGCTTTGCGGATGGGGCTTTGCTGTTGCCGCCACTGGCCGTAGGTTCGGGCCTGCTGCAGGGCCGCGTACAGGGCCAAGCAAGGCTCCAGGCCGACCATCGCCGCAATGGCAGCCGCCGGAAAATGTTCATCCAGCTCCTCCGGTCGGGGGGTTTGCTGATAAAAGGCTAACCTGCCGAAATAAAAAGCCAGCTCTTCCAGCACATCCCAAAGCCCTTCCCGCCAGGCGGCAATGGTCCCGGCCGCCTGTAACCCTCCCAGGGCCGCGACCACCCGGTCGCTGTGCAGCGATACCTTGCCAAACTGGTAGCAGCCGCCCTCGGGCGGCGCCTCGCCATTCTGTTCATGCCAGGAGGCCAGCGCATGGGCGCGGGTAGCGATTTTCATGGCCTGAAATTTGGTCCACAACAGGAATTCGTAATAGTAGTGCCCGATGGCCTGTTCCTGGGTGAAGCGATACACATTGCCGTACTCGGCGTTGTAGGGGATCAGGTTGGCCAGATGGACCAATTCGGTGACCATGGTATGGATGTAGGAGAGCTCCGAGATGGCCGCCTTGTTGACTAAAATCTTATGGCCGCCTTGGTTGGGGTGGAACACCAGCCGGGCATTGGCATTTTCCAGGCCGAGACCGCTGAAATAGGGGGCCAGCTGCTCGCACTCGTCCTCGAAATTCTCGGTCTTGACAATCAGGGTGTTGGCCGCCAACAGTTCGGTATCCAGTTCCTGCCGGTGCACAAACGACAGGGCCCGTTTAAACCGTGCCGTTTCCCCGGAGGAAAAATTAAACATCTCCATACGCTCCGTCCTCTTTCCATGAAAAAAGGCAGCCTGTGACAGGACTGCCTTGGATACGCGCCTGGCGGCTGATGCCGCTGGCAGTTTGTTTATTTTTTGGCTTCGTCCTGGGCGGCTTTCTTGGCGGCCAGGTATTCGGCTTCCTGCTCGAGCAGCTCGCCCAGGGCCTTGGCGGTATCGCCGACCACTTTGATGCAATATTGCCGGCGGCTGTCGGCATTGCCGTAAAATTGCTTGACCTGCTCCCGGTCCATCCAATCGACCCGGGCAATCTGGCAACAGTTGATACCGCCGTGTTCCGCGGTGAGTTCATTGAAATGTTTCATCACCGCCTTGGTGGCGGCCCACATCCGCGGATTTTCCTTTTCCTCCAGGCTGGAGCGGCTGTAGAGGCTGCCGATCACACTGGCCGCGCCCACCAGCGCCCCGCAGATATTGCCGGTGCCGCCGATGCCGCCGCCAAAGGCGCCCAGGGCCTTGATCACCGAAGGATCGTCCAAACCGAGTTTTTCCAGGCCAACCATGGCCAGCACCTGACTGCAGTGCAATCGCTTCTCAAACAGATCAATCGCTTTTTCCCGCATTTCATCCGGACCCATCATTTCCTCCATGCATTGAGATTGAAGGTGGAATATAGTATCAATTTGTTGACTGTACCCGATTCGCGACGGAACTGCATCGCGATTTTCAACGTCCTTGACCTGATCAACAGCGTTTTTCCCGGCGCAACGCGCCGCGGATCACTGCAAAGACCGTCTTTCGACTTTTTTTTGGATTATGCATGCCGCACCGCTCCGTTATTGTCCTTGATTTTGAAACCACCGGCATGTCGCCGAAGTATGGCGACCGACCCATCGAGGTCGGAGCGGTACGTATTGCCGATGGCCTGATCGTCGACCGCTTTCAGGAATTGATGAACCCCGGTTTCACCATCAGCTGGTTCATCGAGTCCCTGACCGGGATCAGCAATGACCTGGTCGCCGCGGCCCCGCCCTGCGAGGAGGTCATGACCCGCTTTGCCGACTGGATCGGCGATCTGCCGCTGGTGGCCCATAACGCCGGTTTTGATCGTACATTCCTCGACGCCGAGATGGCCCTGATCGGCAGGAGCCGGGACAACCCCATGTCCTGCACCATGCTGGCGGCGCGTCGGCTCTTTCCCGAAGCGCCCAACCACAAACTCGCCACCCTGGTCCGCCACTGCGCCATTTTCACCGACGGCACCTTTCACCGCGCCCTGGCCGACGCCGAAATGACCGGCCATCTCTGGATTGCCATGATCGACCTGCTGCAGGAGCGCTATGCCCTGAGCGCCGTCCCCTTCTCCCTGATGCAGTCGTTGACCCGGATCGGTAAGGCTAAGGCGGATCGGTATCTCCGGACCTTTGCCGAACAGCAGCGGGCCGCCTGTCTGCTTGAGGCTTCGGAGACCTGATGGAGCCGATCCAGGAATCCCCGACCATCCGCCAGCAGCTGATCGAACGGCTCAGCGCCGGCACCTGCGGGGTGCGGGAACTTTCCCAGGAACTGCACCAGAGCGAAAAAGAACTATACGCCCATCTCGAGCACATCGAACGGACCCTGAAATCGGGTGGCAAACGGCTGGTCATTGAGCCGGCGGTCTGCCTGAGCTGCGGATTTCTCTTCGAACATCGCACCCGGCCCCAACCGCCGGGCCACTGCCCGCAGTGCCGCAAACCCCGGATCCGCCGCCCGCGCTACACCATCCGTTGACCGGCGCTTCGCAACCTTTTCCGGACCATTTTATCCAGCCATGATCCTCCTCAACGCTCTGTTCCCGGTTCTGGCCCTGATCCTTGCAGGGAACGCCTTTAAATACTGGCAGATTACCGATGCCGCCTTCTTCCGCACCTCGGACCGGCTCGTCTATTTTATCTTCTTCCCGCTCATGCTCTTCTGGAAGATCGGTTCGGCCCCACTGCAATTCGATAACGGCTGGCGCTACCTGGCGGCCTGTGCCCTAGCAGTTATCGTCGTTTGCTGCCTCAGCCTGCTGTTCATCCGTCTTTGGCCGGTGCCGTCCTTCAAAGCCGGTTCCTTTAACCAGGGCTGCTACCGGTTCAACACCTACATCGGCATGGCGGTGGTGCTCAATGCCTTTGGCGACGCCGGGGTACAGTTATACGGCATACTTATCGGGCTGATCATCCCGATGATCAATGTCCTCTGCGTCTCGGTACTCATCTGGTACGGCAAAAATGGCGGCAATCGGCAGGGCCGCTTTGCCGTCACCCTCAAGCACCTGCTGGCCAATCCGCTGATCATCGCCTGTGTCGGCGGCATGCTCTATGGCAAACTGGTGGGATCCTTTCCGCTCTCCATCGACAACACCCTCAAGCTGACCAGCCAGGTGACCCTGCCGCTCGCCCTGTTTTCCATCGGCGGCAGCCTGAGCTTTGCCAACCTCCGCGACAACATGGGCCTGGCCCTGGCCTCGGCCGGATTCAAGCTGGCAATGCTGCCGCTGCTGGGACTGGGCTTGCTCTGGCTGTTCGACGTCACCGGCATGGCCTGGAACGTCAGCATGCTCTTTTTCTCGCTGCCGACCTCAACCGCCATCTACATCCTTTCGTCGCAACTCCATAGCGACACCGAACTGGCTTCGGCGGTGATTGTCCTATCAACCCTGCTCAGTTTCGGCTCCATGGCCCTGGTGCTGCTCTGGGGGGGATGAACGGGAACTTCCGCTGCGAAACCGGCATGCAGTCGAGCGCCGAAAACAAAAAAACGCCTCTCTGCTTGATCCAAGAGAAGGCGTTTTTTCCGGGAAGTCTGCAAACTTCCCTGAACAATCAATACAGCAGCTCGTCGAGCTTGGACGGGCTGGGCGGCAGAATCTCGGTTTCCTCGACGGTTGTCTTATCTTTATATTTCAGGCCGAGGAGGCGTAAATTGCTTTCATCGAGCACGATCCTGTCGTCATAGGAAGCCCGGATACGCTGGTCCAGGGGATTGACCAGGTGGATGGAAAGATACATCACCCGGTTGGCCAGGGTGTAGGTGCCCACCACCACGGCCTGGGCCTGCTGGGTGCCGGCCAGCTCCCTGAGATTGCGGGTCAGCATGAATTCCCCCTGGTCGGCCTTGATCAGCATATCCTTGCGCAGTTTGACCTCTTTGACCGCATAACCGCGGGCGACCAATCCGGCGGCGATGTTGTTCTGAAAACTGCGGCCGAAACTGGTGGTTTGACCGAGTTTATCGTTATTGACCACGGTGGTGACCAGAATGGCCTGATGGGGCAGCAACGGCGGTTTCATCTTGGCGACCAGGGCTTCGGCAACCGTGTCCCCCAATTTGACCAGATTGACCTCACCCCCCAGCACCGGTTCAAGCCGGGTGCCGTTGAAATCGCTGCATCCGGAAACAGCCAGCAGAGCGATCCCCAACGTGACCGCAAAAAGTAACCCGCGTATTTGTTTCATAATTTCGAGGTGTTCGCCTTAGGTGTCTGTTTATACCCTTCCTGATCAATCAATTCAATCTCGGTGGCCGGGATGGCTGGCCGATACTGCCAATACTCCTGGTCATCGATTGGAAAAACATCCGAAGACCGCATCACATATTTGTCCTGTTCCATGACCGAGGTGGTGACGATCACCTCGTAGCTGCCGTGATATACCAGCTGCACCTTATAATCGACGATAATCCCGGCGCCTTCCGGCGTCCGCATGATGTTGACGCCGAAACTGGCGAGCTGGGAGGTCAGCATGTCGTTGAAGCCTTCGTCAAAAGCAAAAGTACCTCCCGGGCGGCAGGCGTTCGGTTTTCCGCAGCTGTGCCGGACATACACCTTGGCTTTGAGATACCGCTGCTGGATCAGCTCGTCATTGATACGGTTGGCCAGGTCGTTGGCCAGCGCATTCCACTGCTCCGCCGATTCCACGGTCTTCTTTTTTCCAAAAGTACAGCCTGTGATCAAGCCGGGAAAAACGATCAGAACAACTATGAGAAAAAACAGGTTTCGCATCACGATGCCAACAGGTGGAAGATTAAGAGGAAATATAGGTACTTCTCGGCAACATCCACTGGAATCTATAGTGTTTTCCCAAAAACCTCTCCAAAGCGCGGCTCACCTCAGCAGGTTTTCGATCCGACCCTCGATTTCCGTCCGGGGAACCGCACCAACTAATCGGTCAACCAGTTGCCCGTTTTTAAAAAATAATAGGGTCGGCACCCCTCTGATCTGGAAACGGGCACCACTCATCTGCTGGGTGGCCGTATCGAGCTTAAAGACCAGCAGGCGGCCGGCATACAATCCGGCAAGGGCCTCGATCACCGGGGCGATCGTCCGGCACGGGCCGCAGGTCGGCGAATAAAAATCCACCAGCACCGGCAGGGTTGACCGTTCAACCCGTTGCTGAAAAGCCGCGTCGGTGAGGGCATTGACGATTCCGGAAACCGCTGCACCGACCAGCGAGAGGGAGCACCGCCCGCATTTAGGAGTGAGATGCTGTTTATCGGCCGGAATTCTGTTTTTGCTCCCGCAACCGGGACAAACGACCAAAGTGTTCATTGGCGACCTCAATTATTAGATGATAGGAACGTTTCCCCACTGACAAGGGACCACGGCCGGCAAGGATCGAGCCCGCCGGGGTGCTTCAATAAGGCCCGATCATGCCGAACAGCACGTTCGCCTGTTCCGGATTGAGTCGTTGCAAATTCCTAACGACCTCCAGGGCAGCGGCCTGATTGCCGGACTTAAGATACGCTATGCCGAGATTGAACCAGACGTAGGCACGGTTGGGATCGATACTCAAAGCCTGCCGATAGGCGTTAACCGCGTCTCCGGTACGATTGAGTTCGTTATACGCGTTTCCAAGGTTATTCCAGGCATAAAAATAGTTCGGATTGATTTTTACCGCTTGCCGATAGGCGCCAATCGCATCGTTGTGGCGCTTAAGTTTGCTGTACGCCATGCCGAGTTCGAGCCTGGCAGCAGCACTTCTTGGCTCGCTTTTCGTCCACTTCCGACACCAATCGACCAGCCCATGCCAATTCTTCGATGCTGCAAGGGTGGTGGCATGTTGTAACCATTCAACCTGATCGTTCCCGGACCTGCGCTCTTCCTGCCCAACCTGATCAGACCGCAAAGCGTGAGCGTGCACGGGAAGGCACAGCAGGAGGCACACCGTGATTATCGACTGCAGCCTTGAGGGGATAATCATCAATATTCCTTGTACTGAGAGTCCAATAGTCAGCCAGATCGGATGCCTTGCCACCCGCCCGCAGAGGACTGGTTCCGGGCGCATTAACCGCCAAGCTCAACTTTGACACGGCTCCAACAACAAAACCATAAATATCTGCCAAGGGCAAGGTCTCGGCGCTACCGGGGCACCAGGAGACGGCCAAGGGGCACGTCCGCTTTAAAACGTACCCCTGCACTAGACCCGCACGGTTCTCGAGCAATCCGTAGTGTTTGATGAACCCTTCAACCATTCGTCGGGCATCGTCAAGGGAAAGTAGAACGCCGGGACGAATACACTCGCCCTTGATGGTTGCGTGAAACCGCTCCAATTTGCCGTTGGACTGCGGATAATACGGCGATGTACGCACATGCGTCATGCCCGAGATGCGGATGAATTCTTTGAAATCTTTGGCAATAAATTGTGGCCCGTTATCTGAAATGATCCTTGGCCGTGCCACGGAAATGTACTGATAACCGTAAGGGGCGCCCTCCTTGTATTCCTGCCATAACAACATGAGGCTGAGCTTCTTGTTCTTGTCGTTGGCAAGCTCATCATGCAGGGCCCGCCAGTCAGGTTGGGAGAGTTTACGGACGGTTGGATGGACGGCAGGAGGATAGAGACGCCGCTCAAGGGCTTCGTCATCAACATCAACAGGCAGCGGCCAGGAGAGCCCGGCGGCGGACGCTCGATTGACCGTGGCATCCACGGTGCTTTTGCAGACACCGCAGGCTGTAGCTGTATCACGCCTGCTCTGGTTGCATAACCAGACAAGGCGAAGGATCTCTCGTGTTTTTCGCATGGTAACTCGTTCTCGTGGCATCAAGCCCTCCTTATAGTGAATCAAGGAAGACAAGATACCGGCTGAAGGTTACCCCGCGACTATTCTCTCATTATACACTGGCCGAATTCACCGGAATGCTGGCCGTTTTCGCCAGGAATACGGACACATGGGATTATCCGAAAACTCCCCCGACAGAACAGATATCAAGTGATGACCAAGGGGGTAAAATTAACCAATATGTTGAATGCATTTCTCGCCGCATCTGCCGAGAATTTATTAAAAATGGCCGCCTGATTTTCCTGTTTTTCATGTCAGACTTTTAGGAGCAAGGTACTAAAATTACTTTGTCGAATTAACCAGATGGGACGATATTCGGTTGCGTCCCGTTCTCTTGGACTCGTAGAGTAGCCTGTCGACGGATTCGATTAAATCATCAGGGTGTACCGGTTTGCAAGTCTCGTAGGAAGCGGCACCGACGCTAACAGTGTTAATATATTGTGTGTCATTAAAGCTGTATGGCGTATTCTGGCACATCTCGACTATTCGTTGCCCCAGAATTACAGCTTCCTGCAGGCTCGTACTTGGGAGCAATACAAAAAATTCATCTCCCCCGTAACGAAAGGCAATGTCGGTCTCGCGAGTGATCCGTCTCAACCGTATCGAAAATGTTTGCAGGACAACATCCCCAAAACTATGACCGAAGGTGTCGTTGACATCTTTAAAATGGTCTAAATCAATCATGAGACAGGAAAAATCAGTTTGATACCTGAGGCTATGATCGAATTCACGCTTAAGCGAGAAGGAGAACTGCCGCCTATTATATAGTCCCGTAACTTCATCGATGACACTCAGGGCTTTCAATTGTTCTTCGATTATCTTCTTTTCCTCTAGCGCCTGAGCCAGCACGGTATTTTCCATCCTCAACGAGGTGAGCTGTTCCCCATGCCTAGCTCGTATTTTGGAAAGTTCTATAGCGTCATTGATCGATGTTTTCAGCTCATTGGGATCAAGAGGTTTCGTGATAAACCGAAAGATTTCCCCCCTGTTTATGCAGGGAAGCAACTGGGAGGTTTGGGCATAAGCGCTAAGCACCATACGAATGGTGTCGGGGTACAAATCCTTGACCATGGAGAGAAGTTCGAGACCGTCGATACCCGGCATTCTCATGTCGGAAACAATAACATGGATTGGCTGAGTCGCCATGATCTCGAGGGCTTCGTGACCATTGACAGCAAAAAATTTATTATAGGTTTGCTTGAAAAGTAGCCGGGACATGGCCGCCAAGGTAAACCGTTCATCATCGACAAAGAGTATATTGACCATATCCATCACATACCTCCAGCTAACCATTTTCAGGAAAATCTTTCAGTATGCCGCTAGCATACTCGACGCAGACAGCCTGACTAAATGGCAGGCTGCCTGCGTGTCAACCAACTAATTATTTGTTTATTTTTCTTCGACCAGTAGCCGCAAGGCCGAGAATGCCTGTTCCGAAGAGCAGCATGGCGGCAGGTTCCGGGACGGGAGCTGTATTATCGCAAACCTCTGCATCAATACCAGCACCTTGGAGCCAATAATCACCATCTGCCCATGCGATTTTAACAGTGAGGCTGCCATCAGCAGAAAGGTCAGTAAAAAGTGTACCACTGGCATAAGAATTAGACCAATCGTAACCATCCTCATCATCTATATCCTTTGTGGTATAATTCCATTCAGCGACGGTTAATTTAACTTTTTCGTCACGATCAAATAAACCATTATCATCTTGAATTTCAAACCAAAAAGTTACGCCACGGAGTGTATCAATTCCAGGCTCAAATGGAGGTGCAATGCTGAAGGTTTCTACTTTAAAATCGCTAATATCATTAAACCAGGCACCATCGCTAACGCCATTATTTGTATAATCGACAGAATCCGACCAAGTGCAGGTGTCCCCATTGGGACATGGATCCGTAGGAGGACGATAAGTTGCCATCGCACTCCCCGCCAACAATCCAATCCCTGCCACTGCCATCAAAGCGCTTTTCAATACTTGATTTTTCATAATACCCTCCTGAAGGTTTTTTTTCTAGCTCATCAGCGAGCTATCCGTTTCCTTCAATAAAGCACGAGACGTGCCATTTCTTTGAGGAAATACACTCACCCACTTGCATTAAACAAAAAAGATATAAATACGGGTGGTTATGATTTTTAAAAAACCACTACCAAAAAAAAACCAGGCAGAAACAAAGAAAACAAAAGTACATTTCGCCAAAGGAGCTCTCAAATTGATTGAGAAGCCCTGCCTGTTCCTCTAATTTGCGAGGAGACAGGCAATGCCGTTCTCAGGTCCGCACAGGGCAACCATCATTCCCCTGCAAGCCGTTGATTCACATAACCGGGGACGCTTTTCCCTCCAGCGAAATTCTTTCAAGGCCCGATCGACAACTATCATTTTGCAAGACATCCGACGTCGCACTTTCACAATGAGAGCATTTTGAGGCTGTGCCTGCAGGACAGCTTCCATGTCAAGTTTATTTTATCATTTCATTTCAGCATGATAACTAATTGCGCAATTGCTGGACTTCCCTTTGCATGCAATATATTGGCAAAATACGGAGGGTGACAGGGTTCACTGGTCTCCCCCGCAGCGAGCTCTTTGTTACAAATACTGATTTTACCGTCAACGATGAAGGTCAAACGTGGAAAAACATACTTTGTGTGAGACGGTCGGGGGCTGGGGTAGTGTCGACAACGATATGGACCCTTCGCCTACCCTTCCGGTTGGGGAATTGTTACACGGCACCAACCTACTCGTCCCGCAAGCCGGGATAGCAGGACTCTGGGCGTGGCATTTAAGCTCGAACCTGGTTCATTTTGACAGATATTGCGCTGCGATGCTCAATGACCAGGAGGCCCAGGAGGGGTGCATGGCGACAGGCGACTGGCTTGGTGCCATACACCCGGAAGACCTGCATGGCGTCCAGGATATCTTGAGCGCATGCCTGGCCGGAGACCGGTCGGACTTTCATTTTGAATGTAGAGTCAAGGGGGCAAGCGGCCAGTGGGTCAGAATCATTGATCGAGGCTGCATCCTTGGCCAAGATCCGCTTGGCCGCCCCTACCAGTTGGCAGGTTTGCGGATAAATATTTCGTCCATGCAACAATCAATCATGCCGGCATCGAGCAGAAAAGAACATCCTCTTGCCAATGAGGAACTAGGGAGACTTGCTGCAACTGTTGGCCATGATTTTAATAACGCTTTGATGGTTATCCTCAGCCAGATCCAGTTAATGCGACTGCGGCTCGAATCTTTTGCCGAGTTTAGCGATGAAGTCGAATTGATCGAGGCGGCCACCAGCCGAGGAATGGAACTCGCCGCCAGACTGCT
>CAIMMA010000318.1 GCA_903842475.1 uncultured bacterium | reverse complement strand
CTTTCCTCCCGGTTCCGCAACAAGTTCGTCCGCTTCATCTGGGAGCTGGAAGGTTTTTTCGACAGTCACAACCTGCTCCAGTTTCTCCAGGAACCGACGGTCCAGGAGATGATGGCCCAGGGACGACAGGTTTCGCAGTATCAGCAGCGCTACGTGCTCGACGTCCTCCACGCGTTCAACACCACCCACCGGATACTGCTCGACGAGGAACTGGCCGTGGAAAGCCAACCGCTTGACCAAGACGAGTTCATCCATTTTGTCGGTGCCGGGCAGCCGTCGCTCCTCCATCTGGCCAAATACATCCAGAACCGCTACCATGGCCTGCTCGACAAGGAGATCCGGCGGATCGGTACAGAAGCTTCCCTGGACAGCGCCCGGCAGGAAGAACAACTCCGGGCCTGCGCGAACAAGATGGACCGCCTTGACCTGGAGAGTCTGATCAACCGGTTTCTCCAGCCCTGCCGCAACCCCGGCCTGCACGACCCCACCGTGCCCCACGAGGAAGGGCTGCCGCCGCTGATGAACATCACCCCGCCCGAGCTGATCACCCGCCTGGCGTCGATGCATTCCAGCAGTCGGTTCACCCTCAATCTCAGCAATCTCTCCATCCAGGACACCCTGGAACTGCTGTATGTCTGCGAAGGCCGGATTACCCATATCGAGGCCTTCAACCTCAAGGACTCCTCCTATGGCATGACCTCGATGGCCGCGGTCAAAGGGAGCGGCTTTGCCGGCGAAGCGGTGGATATCACCAGCCCGGCGCGCAATTACCAATTGATCAACAGCCTACAGAAAGCGCTGAACGAGGATAACGTCATCACCCTCAAACGGGCGATTCGTTCTATCATCTGGGATTTCGAGCGTACCCGCCTGATCGTCGAAAAAAAAGTTGCCGACTGCCGGGAGCATCCCGCTGCCCCGGATGAAGTGGACAGGATAGACGCCGAACTGGCCGAGATGAACGAACGGAAAGCCGCCCTGCTGGAGATTCTGCTCGGGATCGAAGCCTTTCATGGCCATTACAACAAACGCTACCTCGGTTCCCGGATCGGTTCCGGATCCACCGGACAATCGCAACTCCAATACGGCATGGGCCTGGTGGTGCTGGATACCCTGCCCCAGCGGGCCTATCGGAAGGTAATGCGGGAACACCGGGAGGGACTTCGCAAACTCATCCCGGTCACCGCCCGGATGATCAAACATCAGCACACCAGCGGCCGCAACCCGATTTCAACCTCGTGGACCAGCAGGCTGGCCGAGCGCATCCCCGGCCTGCGGCAGAACGGCGCACACCTCTGGAACGACTGGAGCCTCGACCGATTCGAGATTCACCCCGGAACCGACGGCAACATCGCCACCCTGGGCGGCATCCGCGGGACCCCGGGGATCGACATTCATCCGACCAAGCAAAAAAGCCAGCGAAAAATCGCGCAGCCGCTGCGGTACCTCAACACCCATCTGCGCAACACCCTCAAGGTGGCCATCGGTTTCATTCCCGCCTTCCTGACCTTCAGCCTCACCAAGGACTGGTGGGTGCTGGCCTATCTCGGGGCGTTTATCTGGTTCGGCATCACCGGAGTCCGCAATATCATCCAATCCATTCTCGGCGGCGGCGGCCTCAAACGTTCGCCCCTGCTCCCCTGGAACTCGCTGGTCAGTTGGAGCCGGATCGCCGACTCCCTGTTTTACACCGGCTTTTCGGTGCCGTTGCTCGACTATCTGGTCAAAACCCTGCTGCTCCAGGAACAGTTCGGAATCACCACCTCAACCGACCCGGTCCTGCTCTACTCGGTGATGGCCCTGGCCAACGGCATATATATATCCACCCACAACATCCTCCGCGGCCTGCCCAGAAGCGCTGCGGTGGGTAATTTTTTCCGCTCGATTCTCTCCATTCCCCTGGCCCTGCTCTTTAACTCCGTTATCGGCAGTGCCCTCCACCTGGCCATGGTTCCGGGGGTCGAAGCAGGGATGCAGAAGTGGGCGGCAATCATTTCCAAGCTGGCCTCGGACTGCGTGGCT
>CAIMMA010000317.1 GCA_903842475.1 uncultured bacterium | reverse complement strand
GGTAGCGGCGGTGGAAGCCCTCGGTCTCGAAGCGTCGGGCCGAAGTGGCCAACTCCCCGGGCAGGGTGATCCAGCGTCCCTGGCTGCGGATCTGCTCGGCAATCCGTTGATCTTCAAGAAAGGGCAGGCTGTCGTCAAAGCCGCCCAGCTGGACGAAGAATTGCCGGGAAAGGAGCATCCCCTGGTCGCCGTTGGTGGTGTTGCTCCGGTTCTGGGCGGTTTTTTCCTCCAGATAGCGATAGCCCAAGCGGTTCCCCTGGTTTGAGCGAAGGAAGCGGAGGCGAAAATGGCCGGCAACCCCGGCATCTTCGAGCTCCGCCCGCCGGAGCGCCTCCAGGGCCCGGCTGAGCAGGCAAGGGTCGGTCAGGCGGGAGTCGGCATGCAGGCAGAGCAGATAGTGCCCCTCGGCCTCGCTGGCCGCGGCGTTCATCTGCGCCCCCCGGCCGCGTCTGGCCGGTACCAGGCGGGCGCCGAAGGTCCCGGCAATGGCCGCGGTTGTGTCCGAGGAGCCGCCGTCGCCGATGATAATTTCGAGCACAACCCCTTGCTGGTGGCGGAGATCGTTCAGCAGGGCTGGCAGGTGCTCCGCTTCGTTGAGCGTCGGAATAATGATGGTGAGGAGGGGGGGGCGTTGATTCGCCGGGGGGGCTGCCATGGTTTCACGCCGGTGCGTGGCCGGGCGCCAGCAGGGATGCCGCTGCTTGATCGACCCACCATTCGAGGGTTCCGGTCAGCGGCCGGATCAGTCCGGCCGGGTAGGGGGGGGGATGCGCGGTGCGGGCCAGGAGGGCTCGCAGAACCTCGGCCTTGTTGCGGCCGGCCACCAGGAAGAGTATCAGGGCCGCCTGGTTGAGCAGGGGCGCGGTCAGAGTCACCCGGCTGAAGGGTTCCTCGGGACGGCGGGTCACCGCGGTCCAGCGGACCTTTTCCTCCAGCGCCGCGGAGCCGGGCAGGAGCGAGGCGGTATGCCCGTCCGTGCCCAGGCCGAGCAGGACCAGATCGAAACAGGGCGGGGCGGTGCCAAAAAAATTGCGCAGCTCGACAGCATAGTCGGCCGCCGCCTGCTCGGGTGCGAGGTCGCTGCGGATGGGATGCACCTGATCCGATCGTAATTCCAGCGGGTCGAGCAGGGCCCGGCTGACCATGGTTTCATTGCGCTGCGGGTCTTGCGCCCCCACGCATCGTTCGTCCCCCCAGAAAAAATGAATCCGGTCCCAAGGGATGGCGCGCTGCCGCGGTTCTTCGGCCAACAGTTCGTAGGTGCGCCGCGGCGTCTCGCCGCCGGCGAGCAGGACGCTGAACCGGCCGCGGGCGGCAATGGCGGTCTTGGCCTGTTCGGCGAACCGGGCCGCGGCCGCCCGGCTGAGCGCCTCCAGGTCGGCAAACCGTTGCAGCCTGCTCATTCCGCGGCCGGCGTCGGCAACAGCCAGCGGTGCCGTTCCCGGGCCATCATCAGGTCGGCGGCTTCCGGTCCCCAGGTGCCGGCCTGATAATCGGCGAAATCAGTGGCCGGCACCGATTCCCAGGCCTCGAGAATCGGGGTGACCACCTGCCAGGCGCATTCGATCTGGTCGGCGCGCATGAACAGGGTGGCATCGCCGCGGATCACATCGAGCAGCAAAGTTTCGTAAGCCTCGGGGGCCGGGGTCCGGAAGGCTTCGGGGTAGCGGAATTTCATCTCGGCGGCTCCCAGGAGCATGCGGGTCCCCGGCTGTTTGACCTGGATGCGGGTGCCAATGCCTTCTTCGGGCTGAATCCGGATGACGATCCGGTTGGGCTGCCAGCTTTCCACCGCTGCCGAGGGAAAAAACTGATGGGGCGGCGAGCGAAAGACGACCGATATCTCCGAGACCTTGGCTGGGAGGCGTTTGCCGGTACGCACATAGAAGGGCACGCCCTGCCAGCGCCAGTTTTCGAGATGAAAAGTGAAGGCTGCGTAGGTTTCGGTGGTCGACTCCGGCGCCACATTCTTTTCTTCGCGGTAGCCGGGAACCGCCTGGCCGGCAATGGTGCCCCGGCGGTACTGGCCGCGCACCGCCGCCCGGTGGATCGTTTCGGGAGGAAAGGGTCGGATGGCGCGGAGTACATCCACCTTTTTGTTGCGGATATCTTCGGCATCAAACGTGATCGGCGGTTCCATCGCCACCAGGCAGAGGAGCTGGAGCAGATGGTTCTGGACCATGTCGCGCAGAGCGCCGGCCTGATCGTAGTAGTCGCCGCGTTCTTCGACCCCCACGGTTTCGGCCACGGTGATCTGTACCTGCTCGATATAGCGTCGATTCCAGATGGGTTCATAGAGCGAGTTGGCAAACCGAAAGGCCAGGATGTTCTGCACCGTTTCCTTGCCGAGATAGTGATCGATCCGGTAGATCTGGGATTCGACGAATAGCTCGCCCAGGAATTGGTTCAGGTCGCGGGCCGAGGCCAGGTCGCGGCCAAAGGGCTTTTCCACCACCAGCCGGTCGTGCTGACAGTCCCGGCAGACGCCGAGGCGCTGCAGCATGGCCGC
>CAIMMA010000316.1 GCA_903842475.1 uncultured bacterium | reverse complement strand
TGTTTTTCGCATGGTAACTCGTTCTCTTGGCATCAAGCCCTCCTTATATTGAATCAAGGAAGACAGGATACCGGTTGAAGGTTACCCCGCGACTATTCTCTCATTGTACACTGGCCTTTTTCGTCGGAATGCTGGCCGGATTCGACCGGAATACGCAGCAGGGGTGAGCTGGTCAAGTAACAGCGGCAAAGAGAGCGACCTTTAACCCTACAAGAAATTTCACCGATTTTTTGCAATGCTGGATTTTATTGCATGGTTTTAAAACGACCCCTCATGCAACTTATCTCCTAGCTCCACCAGCATTTTTTCGGCGTTCTCCTGCAAATCGAGGTAAAGACGTTCCGCGTTTTCCATGTGCTTTTCACCAGCCATCCATTCAAGTTGTTCGGCAAGAGCGGCGGTTTCATCGGCCTTGATGCTTTTGGCGGTCCCTTTGATGGAATGCGCCAGGCGATGGACAGTGCAAACGTCCTCGTTCTGTAGTGCATCATGCAGTTGCTTCAGCAGTTTGGGCATTTCACGAGCAATGGCCTCGCAGCCTATGCGTAGGACTTCTTTTTCTCCGCCCATCAGATCCAGCGCGTATTGCAGATCGATCAACCCGGATGCGGAGGCCTGGGACTTCGCGAGATGCGTTGATCTTTTTTGCGTAACGTCTCTGATGGTCCGCAGCAACTCCCGGTTTTGTACCGGTTTGGCAATGTAAGCATTCATGCCGGCATTTAAAAATCGTTCACGGTCGTCCAGCAGGGCATGGGCGGTCAGGGCGATAACGGGCACCGCAGCGCGTTGTTTGTCAGGCAACCCCCTTATCCGCCGAACTGCCTCCAGGCCATCCATGACGGGCATCTGGACGTCCATCAGGATTAGATCGAATTGATCTTGCTGAAGTGCCGCCACAGCCTCTTGGCCGTTGAGTACAGTCCGGACCGAGTGTCCATGTTTAATCAAAATGGTGGTGATGATCTCCTGGTTTACAGCGAGATCATCCGCCAAGAGAATATGCAAGGGGCCAGCATGCTTCTCTTCCCGGAGAGTCTTTTGCTGATTTTCAAGCGCGAACTCGGCAACCGAAGCTAGTTGCAGACTAGCGGTGAAGGAAAATCGGCTGCCTTGGCCAGGACTGCTTTCAACCCAGAGCCCGCCCCCCATGAGGCTAACCAGTTGTTTGGTGATGGCAAGCCCCAAGCCGGTGCCCCCCCATTTTCGTTGATAGGATCCGTCGATCTGGGTAAAGCTCTCGAAAATTCGTTCCTGATCGGATACCGGAATGCCTACTCCGGTATCCTGCACACGAAAGAGCAGGGTAACGGATGGCGATGGCGTTTGCCTTCGTGAATCATCAACCGGCAGCGCTGCAGCAGGAGCAAGACCGACATGCAATGCAACCCCCCCTTTTTCAGTGAACTTCAGGGCGTTGCTGACAAGGTTGACCAGGATTTGACGCAATCGGTGGGGGTCGCCTAAAAGAAAATTGGGAAGGTCGTCATCGATTTTCAAGGAGAGGAAAAGCCTTTTCTCTTCAGCCAGATACCTGAACATGGCAACAGAATTATTGAGGAAATTGGGAAGATTAATGAGAATATTTGCTAATTCGAACTTTTTGGCCTCGATTTTGGAAAAGTCGAGGACGTTGTTGATCAGCATCAACAGATGTTCTGATGATGTTCGCACCGTCTCCAGGTAATGGTGCTGTTGTTGGTTCAACGGGGTGTCGCGTAGCAAATCGGTCATGCCGATAATGGCGTTCATGGGCGTCCTGATTTCATGGCTCATCGTGGCGAGGAATTCACTTTTGGCGCGATTGGCCTCTTCTGCCAAAGTGCGAGCCGTAGAGATCTCGTACTCTGCCAATTTACGAGAGGTGATGTCCTGCAGGGTTTCAATCGCGCCAACGACATTGCCTTCCTGGTCTTTCAACGGTGCCGCCGTAAAAAAAATCCATTTTCCTTTCTCCCCCAGATGGGGGAAAAAGTTTTCAGCCTCATAGGCCCCGGCAATCAAGGCTGAGGGATGCCATATTTCATAATTTTGGGCGATGTCGATCGCATTCGCCTTTTCAACAACCAAGTCCGCCATGACGCGACGGACGGACGGATAGAACGGCATCCACTGTTTTTTGGTGCCAATCATGACCGACGCCGAGGTCTCGAGCAGGTTTTCACAGGCCAGGTTCCAGTGGGTAATGGTGTGCTCCTGGTCAATGACAAAAGTCGCGATGGAATTGCTGTTGATGATTTGCGCCAGTTTCTGCTCGTTTTCCTGGGCTCTCCTCTCGACCTGCTTACTCTTGGTAATATCCACCATGAAGCCAACGATCCCTGGTTCATTATTGGTTGAATTAACGAACGTGGCTTTGTGGAAGATAACGTCCCGAAGGGTGCCGTCCGCAAATTGAACCGGAGCTCCATAGCTCTGCGTCCCGCCTGCGGCCAGCAGTTTTTGATCCATTGAACTGTAAACAGGTATCATTTCGGAGATAGCCAAATGACTCAGTTCAAATAAACTGCGGCCGATTATTTGCTCCTTGGGCAGCCCCAGTATTTGGTCGGAGAACATGGTATTGCATCCTGTATATCTCCCGGCCGCATCTTTATAAAAAACCGCGGCGGGGATAGTATCGAGCAGGATTTGGGTGCATTCCAGATTTTCCCTCAAGCGCTGGGACGACTTGGTCAAATGCAGTTGAGCCAATCCCTTTTGGGCGAATAGTTCCGCAAGCTGAGCGAGAAAGTTCATCACAGATTCGGCGTATGCTATTGAAATAATGGGCAACTGCGCCAATGAATCGAGAAACGAGGTCTCTTCAAAGCCGTAGTGCGCAGCCTGCTGTATAAATCTTGTCAATTGCTCCTGATTCGGCGGGTGTTGCAGAAATTGACCGCTGCAAAAACTGCCTAGAAAAATGTTGTCGACGACAATGGGCGCGGCCGCATGCATAAATCCATGCGGACAGGTGTAATTGACCGGGGATACATTGTTGGCCAGGCGTTCATGTACTCCAGTATTGCTGCAGAAGCAGTTATTCTGGGCTTCAGAAGAGTTATGTGAAAAGTTGAGACATATGTCTTGCAAGCCGGAAGCGGTGAGAATCTTCCCGTCCTTGGAAAGGATGAAGGAGGGGATCTTGATCAACGCATAGAGGCTGTCGGTCATTTTTTGCATGACGGGAAGCTCGACCAGATCCGAGAGGGTATATTTCATTGCGCTACTCAGGTTGTTCAGCTGATGTCTGTTGGTTGAAAAATGGCAGGGACGAAAAGGTCAAAAATTGTTTTTTATATTTATCACTTTTGAATTATCTCACATAATCAAGTACGCCGCTGCCGCGGCAGGAAAACCCATGATCCCCGCATTACCCCTGCGGCTTTCTTCAACATCCTCTTTTGAAGCATTACCCTAATAGTGCAGAAATCATACCATGGTAATCAGGGCTTCCTGAGCAGCATTGGCAACGCCCCCGCCGCGCCGAGGGGCCGCATCGCTACAAGCACCGGACGGAAGGGTCGGATGAGGCTTTATTGCATGTTTTTTGGGTTTAAGGTCGCTGACCTTGACGGAAAATCGGCACGATCCAATGTATTAAATAGCCTCGACAAACAGGAGGGGGAGACAATTGCAATTCATTCCTGCTTCCGTTTGCCTGTATTCCTTCCGTGTTTCTCCATGAGATGATACCATCCCGAACGCGATACCCCTGCTATTTTACAGGCTTCCTCGGCTTTTCCGTTCGTATAACGGATCAGTTCATCCAGGTATTTCGATTCAATGGTCTCACGAAAGAATTTGAGTTTCGGAAAATTTGACAGATCAAAATCCAGTGCGATGGAAGGGGGAGAGCTCTTTTCTGTCAGTTTTTCCTGGTGGGTGGTTTTAAAAAATCCGATCCGTATGTCGAAGGGGAGATGCTGGGAATAAAGTACTGGTTCATGGGTCGCATGGGCGATGGCGGTCTGCAGGGTATGGATCAATTCCCGAATGTTTCCCGGCCAATTATGTTGCATCAGGTATTCCATGAAATTTTTGGAAACCCCCTTGCTGTCGATACCCATTTCTTCACAAATCTGATGGATATAATAATTGGTAAGTAATTTGAGGTCGTCGAAACGTTCCCGCAAGGGTGGCAGGTGAACGGAGAAAGAGACGAGGCGGTAATATAAATCTTTGCGGAATTGCCCTTGATCCACCATTTTTTTCAAATCCCTGTTGGTTGCCGAAACCACCCGGAAATCGCAAGCGATTTCTTCTTTTGCGCCCAAAGGTCGATATTTTTTCCTCTGCAGAACCCCCAGAATTGATTTCTGAGCGGGCAAAGGAAGGTCTCCCACTTCGTCGAGAAACAAGGTTCCCCGGTCGGCCTGTCGAATCAACCCTTCCCGGTTTGTATCCGCGCCGGTAAAGGTGCCTTTGGTGTAGCCAAACAGCAGGGTTTCCACCAAATTGACCGGAATGTTAGTGCAATCGAGGGTGATAAAATTATTCATCCTCCTGCTGCTGTTGAGATGAACCGTTTGTGCCATCTGTTCCTTGCCGGTTCCGGTTTCGCCGGAGATAAAAACACTTCCCGAAGTATTTGCTGCCTTGGCGACTATTTCCAGGCATTCCATGAGTTTCGGCGAATTACCGATGATGCCATCCCTTTGCAACACCCTTTGGTAGCACAGTTTCAGCTTTTGTTGTCGATAGTCCATCGCCCTGCCCAGAAGCAGTTTGATCCTGTTGTAGGGCAGGGGTTTTTCCAGGTAATCCCACGCCCCGTTTTTAAGGGCCATCTCGGCCCCCTGTAAGTTGCCTTGCCCGGTGATGATGATGACTTCAGGTGCTGAAGGTGTTTTTTTCATTCTGCTGATGCCCTCCAGACCGCTCATGTCCGGCAAAAAAACATCCAGCAGGACAATGTCGTAATTCTTTTTGTTGGCTAGTGCTTCTCCTTGGATGAAATGGCTTGCCACGTCGCAGTCGTAGCCGATCTCGTTAAGGTAAAACGAAAGCGGCTCGTGAAACATTTTATCGTCATCCACTATCAGTATGTTGGGCATGTCTTTGTTCCCTTCAGGGATGCGTAGTGAACTGTAAATTGCTTGCCTCGGTTTCCAGAAAAATCGAATTGCAAATCGCGCGTTGTCCTAAAATTTGGAATTTAATTTACAATAATTACAAATGGATGAATCTAAAAAACTTGCAAATCCGAACACAATCAAAAAATTATCTAAAATTTTGGACATTTTCACAAGAAATATTTCTGCCAGAAGCTTGCCTGTATCTGGAAAGCAGTTCAAGATGTTGATATAATGTTGCAAATTTCTATGGTATGAATTTTGCTTAATAAATCTGTTAACCGCCTCGTATCAGAGTACGGACAGGCGTTTCAAGGCGTATATGCACAAAACGGACAGCTCGAGAAAATTTAAAGAAAGTGAGAAAAAGATCATGGCTAATATTCTGCTTATCGATGATGACGAAGATCTTTGCCAAATG
>CAIMMA010000315.1 GCA_903842475.1 uncultured bacterium | reverse complement strand
CTGGTCCAGTTGCCAGTTCCCCTTCACCGAATAAACGCGGATGCCCTTGCGGGTGGCCAGGGCCAGTATCTCCATGCATTCCAGCATGCTCCGCCCCAGCCGCGAGAGTTCGGCCACGACGATGGCATCGCCGCCTTGCAACTCTTCCAATGTCTGCGCAATCCGGCGATCTCGCCACGGCATGCGGCCGGAAGCCACCTCCTCGACAAAATGCACCTTCCCGAGGTCGTGGTGGTTGGCAAAACGCAGGATGTCGGCCTTGTTCTTTTCGATGTCCTGGTCAAGCGTCGACACCCGCAGGTAGGCGACCGTTTTGTTTGCCGCTTGGGGCGTCTTGTCGGCCATTTTTCCGGTATTCAATGAAAACCTGTAAATCAGCTTTATAAAATAATTATCATGCTATGAATATCAATGGTTTTCAATGAATTTTTCTTATTGTATAAACGAACATTTTTCAGATAACAATCCGCCGCTGCCTTTGCCATTTAGTTAGGAATTGCGATGCCACGAATGAAGATATTCAACGCCTTGGAACAGGAGGAATACGAATCGCCGCCTGTGTTCAACAGCGCGGAATGCAAACGCTTTTTCACCCTGCCATTGCCTCTCGGCGAATTGATGGAGAGCTTGCGTACCCCTACCAATAAAGTCTGCTTCCTCGTGGCGGCGGGTTACTTCAAGGCCCGCCGCAAGTTCTTCGCCAAGCCCTTTCGTTCATCGGACATTGAGTTTGTTGCCCAGCAGATCGGTGTGGATACCCGCGAGGTTCGGCAGGAGGCTTATGGCAAGGAAACTTACGCCCGCCATCAGCGTTGGATTCTGGGGTACTTCGGTTTCAGCCAGTTTGATGAAGCGGCGAAAGCCTTCACTGCTAACGAAATAGCGGCTCTGGTCCGTGTGCAGTTCAGACCAAAACTGATCCTGCTGGAAATCATCCAAGTGTTGACGCGCAAGAAGATCGCACTGCCCAGCTACAATGCGCTGGCATCGCTCATCGCTGATGGAGTTGGCATCCACCAGCGCACACTAACCCAGATCATCGACGACTGCCTCGCAGAGGGTCAGCTCGGCAAGCTCGACAAACTGCTGGAAAAGGAACCGGGCGGCATCAATGCCGGAGAAGGCTGGCGTTACCGCATCACATTGCTGAAGAAGCCTTACCAGTCCACCCGCCCGTCGAAAGTCAAGGCCAATCTGGCAGACTTGGATATCTTGCAGGCACACTATCTTGAATTGAAACCGGTGGTAGATCGCTTGGGGTTGAGCTATGAGTGCATACGCCACTACGCCTATGCCGTGATTAAGTCCCAGGTTGCACAGATATCCAGGCGTGCCGACGAGCCCCGTTACCTGTATCTGATAGCATTCGTTATCTACCAGACGTTCAAGCTGAACGATACGTTGATCGACACGCTGTTGCTCGCTACGCAAGCGGCGGTCAACGCCGCTGAAAAGGCGCACAAGGAAGCCTATTACCAGGAGCGGGGGAATCGCACCGAGTCTTTTGCCGCTCTTGCCGACCAACTGGGGCAGAGTGTCCGGGAAACCTTATCGGCGATCAAGCGCATTGTACTCGACAGCCAGTTGAGCGACAGGGAAAAGGTAGCGTTGATCGATGCCGCGCTGGACGCGAAGGGTGAAAATCCAGACCCGGTTGAACGGCAAATCAACGAGTTCAAGCAGAACTTGACCGCCGTCCACTTGGGGCGCGACTATCATGCCTTGTTGGAGGAGCAATCGTTGAAACTGCAACACCGCGTGGCAGACATCGTGCGCCAAGTGCGGTTCGCCCCGAATTGCAGCAAACCGGCGCTATGGAAAGCCTTGCTGCATTACCAAGACAAGGGCGGAAACATCGACAAGGGCGCACCGGACGACTTTTTGTCCGCAACGCAGCGCACCGCCCTGACTGGCCCGGACGGGAAGTTCCGCGTATCGCTGTACAAGGTGCTGCTTTATGTCGAGATCGCCGGTGCCATCAAGTCAGGCTCGCTGAACCTGGCCAATTCGGAAAAATACCGCTCGCTGGACGGTTACATGATCCCGAAATCGGACTGGGATGCCCGCCGGCCCGAGTATTTGCAGCAGGCGCAATTGCAAGAGTTCGCCGACTGCCGGGAGGTATTGGGCAAACTCGGCGAAGCACTCGATTCCCAGTACTGGGAAACCAATGACCGCTTCAAGTCGGGCGACAACCCCTTCCTCACGATACGCGCCAACGGCACTTTCCATGTGAGCACCCCGAAACAAGCGGAAGTGGAATGTCCGTCCCTAGGAGATTTTTTTCCGGATCGGAAGTATGTCTCCCTGCTTGAAGTGCTGGCGACCGTGGACCGCGCCACGGGATTTCTTGACGAATTCGAGCATTGGCAGCCAAAATACCAGCGTGATAGGCCACCGAAGAAGATTCTTTTCGCCGGAATCATCGGCTACGGCTGCGACATCGGGCATCGCAAGCTCGCGCAGATATCCAAGCAAATCGACGAGAACGCCCTGGACAACGCGGTCAACTGGTACTTCTCGCTGCAGAATGTGCAAAACGGCAACGACCGCATCCTGCAATTTGTCGACCGGATGGACTTGCCCGACCTCTACCGGAGAAAACCCGGTGCGTTGTACACGTCCAGCGATGGGCAGAAGTTCGAGGTGGCCGTAGATTCCTTGAACGCCAATTACTCGTTCAAGTATTTGGGCAAGGACAAGGGCGCGAGCGTGGTGACGTTCATCGACATGCGCGAACTGATGTGGCATTCCACCGTGATCAGTTCTGCCGAACGCGAAGCGGCCTATGTGATCGATGGCCTAATGCACAACGAGGTGGTCAAGAGCGACATCCATTCGACGGATACCCACGGTTACTCGGAGGTCGTCTTTGCCGCGACGCACCTGCTGAAATTCCAGTTCGCACCTCGCATCAAGGGCCTGGGCCGACAGCAATTGTATGCCTTCAAAAGCCGCAAGCATTATGAAGAACAGGGCCATGTGCTGCTGCCGGACCGTTACATCCGCGAACATCTTGCCGAAGATCAATGGGACGAGGTTCTGCGCTTTATCTCAACCATCCGGTTAAAGGTGGCCACTGCATCGCAACTCTTCAGGCGGCTGAACTCCTATTCCAAGCAGCACCCGTTGTACCGTGCGTTGAAGGAGTTTGGGAGAATCCCGAAGACACTATTCATCCTGAAATACGTGGACGATCTGGAATTACGGCGGGCGGTGGAGAAACAACTCAACAAGGTCGAAGGCTCGAACAAATTTTCCAGGGCAATTTCGTTCGGCCATAACCAGGAATTCACCCAAAGCGAAAAGGAGGATCAGGAAATTGCCGATGGGTGTCGGCGGCTTATCAAGAACGCAATTGTTTGCTGGAACTATCTCTATTTGTCGAGGGAACTCGCCGCAGAGAAAAACGAAGAGCGCAAGGCGGAATTGACCGAAGCTATTCGCAACGGCTCGGTTTCCACTTGGAGCCATTTCAATCTGCACGGGGAGTTCGACTTCTCGGACGAGAGGATGATCGATTCGGTTGGCTTGATTATTCCATGAAATTAGGGCTTTGGAATTGCAAAATTGAGAGGTTGAAATCACGCCAAAAGCATTTCTAGTGGTAGAGTTAAATCCTATGGGACTTTTATGACGTTTGTTTAAACGTACCCGTAGGTGGCCGACCCGTCGCCAAGAATCTCCCCGGTCCCGTCATTAATGATGATGCCCCTGCGGTCGTTGCCTATTTTGGATT